>CASFQF010000020.1 GCA_949296635.1 uncultured Alistipes sp.
TACAATAATAGCGGGCAGATCCGCTACGAGTACCCCATTTTATTGTCTCTAAAAAGCCACAATGAGGACATCGTATTTTTCGTTTTTTTGACATAAAAACAGAGATTAGTAGCAACCGGTTTCTACTAATCTCTGTTTTATCCTTATAACTGCCAAATATTATGTCGGTTACATTATATGTCACCAACCATTTTTGGCATCATTACCTATTTTTACGTACGGCCGCAAAACGCCTAAAGGCCGTTGCGGAAGATCTGGGCCAGCGTACGGTAATAGCTGTTCTCCACCTCGGCATATGCGAGCATGTTGGCATATATGCCGTCCGCCTCGACGTAATACTCTATGACCGACAGCTCGCCGCTCTCGACGGCGCGGCGCAGCAATTCGAGCGTCGAGCGCATCAGCTGCAGGTCGTATGTACGCATCGTCGCCGCCGACTGCTCCATCTCGTTGTAGAGGGCGCGCACGCGCGCTTCGGTCTGCGCCCTCACATTCTCCGTACGGAGCTGCGAAGCGGCATAGCGCGCCTTCGCGGCGCCCGACTTGTGGCGGGCCGAGAAGATCGGGAACGACGCCCCGACCAGAAAACCGTTCACCGCATCGTCCATATCGGTATTGCGGCGGTAACCGACCTCCAGCTTGGGAAGCCAATTCTGCGAATTGACCCGCACCTGCTGCCGTGCGGCACCGGCTTCGGCCTCCGACACCTGCAATTCGAGCTCCTCGGAGATCATCCTCTCGCGGAAGGCGTCGAACTCCTCCACCGCCGGCATGGCGGGATAACCGGCGCCCTCAAGCGAAACGCTCTCATCACCGTTCATGGCGCGCAGCGACTCCATCACCGTCGTCCGTGCCGTGGCGTTGCGCGAGAGTTCGGCGGCAGCATTCATGCGCTCCATACGTATCTTGTTAACCTCCAGCGCCGTAGCATCCCCCTCCGCGAGACGCCGCTCGAATATGGCCAGCAGCTCGTCGGCATTCTTCATCCGCTGTTCGAGAAGCTCACGCTCGCGGCCGAGGCGTATCGCATCGAAGCACAGCAGCTGCGCCTCGAGCAGTATGTCGCGGCGCGCCATGCCGTAACGGCCCTCTATACCCTCCTGCTGCAGACGGCCCGACTTGCGGCGCGCGGCATAGAGCGTGGGGAAGTCGAAGCCCTGCGACACCACCAGCTCCGAGCTGGCAATGCCGTCGACGCCGCGGGCGAAGAAGGGGCTGTACTCCACAGACGGGTCCTCGAGGTTGTTTTGCGCGCGCACCTCCAGCTTGGCGGCGTCGCTCTCCTTACGCAGCGCCTCGAGGTCTTTATTGTTGCGCTCGATCTGCGCGAGGACGCTCTCCACATCCTGCGCCTGCACGGCGGCCACCGCACACAGCGCCGCCAAAAGTATCGTCATGCGTTTCATAGTTCGATCTCTTTTTCTTTTTTCACGCCCTCCTCGCCGCGGTGCAGCCACTCGTAGACTATCGGCACGATGAAGGCGTTGAGGAATGTCGACGTAAGCAGGCCGCCGAGGATAACCTTCGCCATGGGGCTCTGTATCTCGTTGCCCGGCAGATCACCCCGCAGCGCCAGCGGTATGAGCGCCAGCGCCGACGTGAGCGCCGTCATGAGGATGGGGTTCAGGCGGTCGAGCGACCCCGTGACGATACTCTCGCGCAGCGGCATGCCCTCCTCGCGCAGGTGGTTGTAGCGGTTTATAAGCAGCATGCCGTTTCGCGTGGCGATGCCGAACAGCGATATGAACCCTATGATGGCCGGTATGCTCACCTCGCCCGTAGTTACGAGCAGTGCAAATACTCCGCCTATGAGCGCCAGCGGCAGGTTGAGCAGTACCACGCCGCTCTGCACCGCATTGCGGAACTCGACATAGAGCAGCAGGAATATGATCACGATGCTCATGAGCGACGTAAGCAGCAGCGTGCGGCTGGCGGCCTGCTCGCTCTCGAACTGCCCGCCGTATTCGATATGGTACCCCTCGGGCAGCACGATCTGTTCGTCCACACGCCCGCGTATGTCGTTCACGACGCTGCGCAGGTCACGGCCGCTCGTGTTGGCCGAGATGACGATCTTGCGCTTCACATTCTCGCGGTTGATCGTATTGGGGCCCGTCGACGAGACCACGTCGGCAACGTACGACAACGGCACCTTGTTGCCGTCGGCATCGTCGATCATCAGGTCGCGGATGCGCTCCATCGAGCCGCGGTTCTCTTCGGCGGCACGCACCACAAGGTTGAACGTACGCCCCTGTTCGTATACCTGCGAGACGGTCTCGCCCGCCATGTTCACCGCCACGAACTCGTTGAAGGCCGACAGCGGTATGCCGTACCGCGCCAGCATCTCGCGCTTGGGCACGATCTTCAGTTCGGGGCGCTCGATCTGCTGCTCGACATTCAGGTCGGCAATACCCTCAACGTCGGCTACGGCCGCCTTGATACGGTTGCCTATCGAAAACATCTCGTTCAGGTCGTCGCCGAAGAGCTTTATCGCGATGCTGGCCTGCGTACCGCTCAACATGGCGTCTATGCGGTGGCTTATGGGCTGTCCTATCTCTATGTTAGCACCGGCAATGGTCGAGAGTTTCTCGCGCACCTCGGCCAGCAGCTCGGCATGCGGCCGATCCTTCAGCGTGAAGGGCGCCTCGATCTCCGAGACATTCACGCCGAGGGCGTGTTCGTCGAGCTCGGCGCGGCCCGTCTTGCGGGCGACGGTCTCGATCTCGGGTATCGACAGCAGCAGTTCCTCGGCACGGCGGCCTATACGGTCCGACTCCTCGAGCGATATGCCGGGCAGCGAACTGACGTTCACGGTGAACGACCCCTCGTTGAACGAGGGCAGGAAACTGTGCCCCAGCGTGAAGAAGAGCCCCAGCGCCGCGAAGAACAACACGGCCGTGGCGCCCACGACGCCGCCCTTGTGCCGCAATGCCCACTCCAGCGCCACACGGTAGTAACGCTTGAGCCATACGGCCACGAAAGCCTCCTTGGGCATGCCGCCCTCCCTGTCGCCGCCCAAAAGGTAGCTGCACAGCACGGGCGTGAGCGTCAGCGCCACAACCGTAGAGGCGAAGAGTGCCACGATAAAGGCTATGCCGAGAGGTATGAGCATGCGGCCCTCCATCCCCGAGAGAAAGAAGAGGGGCACGAAGCTCACCACGATTATGAGCGTCGAGTTGAGGATGGGCATACGCACCTCGCGCGAGGCCTCGAACACCACCTCTATCACCGATTTGCGCTCGGCCGCAGGCAGCGCGCGCCTCTCGCGCAGGTGTTTCCACACGTTCTCCACGTCGACGATGGCGTCATCGACGAGCGAGCCGATGGCTATGGCCATGCCTCCGAGGCTCATGGTATTGAGCGTAAGGCCCATATAGTGCAGTACGAGGATCGACACCAGCAGCGACAGCGGCAGCGTCACCAGCGATATGAGCGTCGTGCGGACATTGGCCAGAAATAGGAACAGTATGACCACCACGAAGAAGGCCCCCTCGAGCAGCGAGCTCTGCACGTTGTCGATCGAACTCTCGATGAAGCGCGACTGCCGGAATATGTCGGTCGAGACATGCACGTCCTTCGGCAGGTTCTTCCGCAGGTCGGCCAAAGCCTCCTCCAACCGCTGCGTCAGCTCTATGGTGCCCGTATTGGGCTGCTTGGTCACTGTCAGCAGCACGGCCTCCCTGCCCCGCTCCGAGGCGAGGCCCAGCTTGGGCTGCTGTGCCCCGACACGCACGTCGGCCACATCCTCCAGCGTCACCGGCACGCCGTTCACGCGCTTTATCACCGCGCGCGCCATCTGTTGCACGTCGGAAGTCGAGACCACGCCGCGCACGATATACTCGTTGCCGTACTCGTATATCACGCCGCCGTTGGTGTTGCGGTTCATGTCGCGCGTAACGGCCATAACGTCGGCAAGCGTCACGCCGTAGTGTTTCATCCGCTCGGGATGCAGCAGGACCTGATACTCCTTGATGTCGCCGCCCAGCACCGCCACCTGCGCCACGCCCCCTGTCGAGAGCAGGCGCGGACGTATCGTCCAGTCGGCTATCGTGCGCAGGTCGAGCATCGACGTGCTGTCGGCCGTAAGGCCCACGATAAGCAGCTCGCCGAGAATCGACGACTGCGGGCCGAGCGTCGGGTTGCCGACATTCTCGGGCAGCGTCTCGCCCAGCGTGGCGAGCTTCTCGGATACGATCTGGCGGTCGAGGTATATGTCGGTACCCCAATCGAACTCCACCCATACCACCGAGAAGCCCGTAGTGGAAGAGGAGCGCACGCGCCGCACGCCCGTAGCGCCGTTCACCGCCGTCTCGATAGGGAAGGTCACCAGCTGCTCCACCTCCTCGGCCGCCATGCCGCCCGCCTCGGTCATGACGACCACCGTGGGGGCGTTCAGGTCGGGGAAGACATCCACCTCGGCATGGAAAGCGCGGTAGAGTCCTCCGGCAAAGAGCAGCACCGCCCCCACCAGCACCAGCAGGCGGTTCTGCAACGAAAAACGTATTATCCTATTAAGCATGGCCGTGCGGTTTAGTGGTTATGCGAATGTGCCGGTATGGCGTTCGAGGCCGATGCGAGTTTCACGTGTATCGCCCCGCGGGTGACGACACGCTCGCCGTCCGCAAGGCCCGCGGTGATCTCCACACGCTCGCCGTCCGTGGCGCCCGTCGTCACGGCCTGCTTGCGGTAGCAATCCTCGTCCAACTGTACATACACGAAGTATACGCCCTGCTCCTCCGTCAGCGCCTCTACGGGCAGGCTCAACACACCCTGCCGCTCCGACGAGAGCAGCCACACCTCGGCAAAGGAGCCCGCCACCACATCCGCGGCGTTGTCGAAGGAGAAGGTCACGGGAATATAGGCCGAGGCATCGTCGGCATTGCGGCCGTATGCCACCATGCGGCCGTTCAGATCAGACAGGCGGTGCAGCGTCCCGCCCGAGGCGGCGCGGAAGTTGGCCGAGACGACACCGGCCAGCTTCGGATAGTAACGTTCGGGCACGTCGACACGCAGGTTAAGGCGGCGGTTCTGCGTAACCACGGCCAGCGGCGTGCCCACATCCACGTAATCGCCCTCCCTGACCGGACAGCTCTTCACGTAACCGCCGACAGGGGCCTCGACCACGGCCCCGCCGCTGCCATCCTCGCGGGCAATGGCCTCATAGGCCAGACGCGCCGTCTCATAACGCTCGACCGTCGCCTCGAACTCCTTTTGCGAGACGATGCGGTCGCCGACAAGAGAACTGTCGCGCACATATTCGGCACGCGCCTTCTCGTATGCAATGCGGGCGCGCTCGACGGCATCGCCATCCTGAAGCCGCTCCGACGAAACGGTGAACATGGGCGCACCCTTCGACACCTGCGCCCCCGCGACCAGCGGCCGCGAGAACGACACCACGCCCGAAACCGGCGCCACCACGGCCGTCTCGTCGCCCGGGGCGGGCATAACCCTGCCCCCCGCCACGATCACGTCGCGGAACGGGCCTGCCGTCACAGTCCCGACCTCTACGCCCGCGGCCGCGGCCTTTGCCGCAGGCAGGGATATTTCGCCTGCAGCCGCTCCGGCTTCGTGTTCGGGCTCCTCCGCCCCGTGGCTGTGACTCTCGTGGTCATGGCCGTCATGGTCATGTCCCTCCGCCCCGTGGCTGTGGCCATCGTGGTCATGCTCCCCGTGATCATGCGCCGCCTCGGCTTCATGCGCATGGCCGTGTGCGTCGCTCCTGCCGTCCGTGCCTTGGCATGCAGTCCACGCGGCGCAGCACAGAATAATCAAAAACAATTTCGCTCTCATATCGGATTATTTTATCGTATTTCCATCCAAACGCCGTAAAGGTACGTAAAGATCGGTGCAACCGAGTTGCAAAGAGCTCTTGACAGGGACAACGGCCCGCACGCCGCACCGCAGGGGCTGTACGGGATATATTATTGACTGAAAACGGAATGCAGATTACCGGCACGGGGTCAATCGGCCGAAAGGCCTGCGGCGGAACATTTGTCGCAGACGCCCTTGACGATGTAGTTTATCGAATGGGTGACGAACCCCGCGGGCAGGTCCACCACAGGCACGCCTATGGTTTTAAGGCAGAAGGTGCGGTGGCACACCTCGCAATAGAAATGGGTGTGCATGTCCGACACCGAACAGTCGCCGCGGCCGTCGCACGCCTCGTACTTGACCGAACCGCTGCCGTCGTCGATAGCATGCACCAGATGGTGCTTCACAAAGAGGCACAGCGTACGGAAGACGCTCGAACGGTCGACCGTCCCGAGCATCGCCTCGATGTCGGCGAGCGATACGGCCTGCGGTGCCGAGAGGATAGCCTCCAGCACCAGCACGCGGTTGGCGGTAGGTTTGACACCCCGCCGCTCAAGTCTCGAAACCGACTCCCTGTCCTTCTCCATAATCCTGACACGATGCGCCTGCGGCCGCACCCGTACCGCAAAAATAACACTTTATTGCCGAAAAACAGGCTATTCCGGCTCTTTTCGCATGTTTTTACGGTTCACGGGCGCACCACCCCGCCGCAAGATACGGGTTCGGGTAATTCGGCGCAAAAAATTTGCCCGACAACCCTTATATTCGTACTTTTGTGCCGCGGCCGCCGCATGCGGCCGTCCATGCAACAACCAAACACACCGACCATAATGGAACAAACCGCCGTAAAACGACATTCGCGAATCGACGTGGCCGACGTGCTGCGCGGCTTCGCCGTGATGGGCATAGTCCTGCTGCACACCATCGAGCACTACAACTTCTACTCCTTCCCCGACACCTCGCAGCAGTGCGGGCTGTTGAACTTCACCGACAAGGCCATCTGGGACGGGCTCTTCTTCACCTTCGGAGGCAAGGCCTACGCCATCTTCGCCCTGCTGTTCGGCTTCAGCTTCTTCATTCAGGACGACAACCAGCGCCTCAAGGGCAAGGATTTCCGCCTGCGCTTCTGCTGGCGGCTTGTACTGCTCTTCCTGCTGGGAAACCTCAACGCCGCCTTCTTCACGGCCGAGGTGCTGGTGCTCTTCTCGATCGTGGGCTTCGTGCTGGTGGCCACGTGCCGCCTCTCCGACCGCGCCGTCTTCATCATAGCCACCGTCTGCCTGCTGCAGCCGCTGCATTGGATATACCTCGCCATCGCCGCCTTCGACCCAACATTCACCCTGCCCGCCATCCCCACCGCCGAGTTGTGGGGCGCCACCTTCGCCGCGCAAAGCCAGACATCGTTCCTCGAGATGCTGCGCGTGAACCTCACGCAGGGACAACTCGCAAGCCTCGCATGGGCGTGGGACAACGCACGCTTCTTCCAGACCGCAGCGCTCTTCATGTTCGGCATGCTCATAGGCCGCCGCGGCCTCTTCACCGAGGCGAAGTCCGACTTCTGGCTCAAGGTGCTGGCGTGGTCGCTCGCGGCGTTCTTCCCCCTGTACGGCGTGGCCGACATGCTCCCCGCCTACATACGTTCGCAGGCGGCGCTCTCGTCACTCTCGCTCATAGTCTCGTCGCTGCACAAGTGCGCCTTCATGCTGGTACTCGTGTCGGGCATAATACTGATCTACTACCGCTCGAACCTCCGCACCTTCATGTCGAAGATCTCGCCCTTCGGGCGCATGAGCCTTACGAACTACATCACGCAGAGCATCATCGGCTCGGCCCTATTCTACCATTGGGGCCTCGGGCTTCAGGCCACCACCACCGAGAGCTTCGCCATTGGTATCGTCATTTTCCTCGCGCAGCTGGCCTTCTGCCGCCGCTGGATGCGGACACACAGGCACGGCCCGCTGGAATATCTGTGGAAACGCGCCACATGGCTCAAATAAGACACAACGTCCCGATGATCTGAACGATCATCGGGACGTTTCTCACAGGCCCGCACCGCATCACTCCCTGCGGCCGCGGCCATGTCCTTCGCCATCGCCGCATGAGGCGAGGTCGTTGTGTACGGCATAGCCTTCGACATGTATGGCGCTTATCGGCGAAGCGGGGCATACGTATTCGCAGCGCCCGCACCCGATGCACAACGCCCGCTCCACCTCGGGATAGCTGCGGCCGTCGGGCGACGGCACCATGCGTATGGCCTCGGCGGGACAGTGGTCGGCACAGTTGCCGCACTCCACGTCGTCGGTATGGACCACGCAAAGCTGCTTGCGGAATACCGCGTGGCCGATAAATGTCTCCTTCTTGCGCTCGGCATCCAACGGCAGGATCGCCCCCGTGGGGCACACCTCGCCGCACAGGGTGCACTCATAGAGGCAATAACCTTTGTCGAAACGCATGACGGGGTGCATCACCCCCTCCAGTCCGTACTCCATGACCGCGGGCTGCAGCACATGGCCCGGACACTTGCTCACGCACAGGTGGCACGAGGTGCACTTCGCGTGCAGGCGGTCGAGGCTTACCGCCCCCGCAGGGGCCGCGGGATGCTTCCGCGCAAACGGTTCCTTGATACGGGCGACGGTGGCAAAGGAGCCCTGCACCGTCTGTGCCTTCACCGCCGGCAGCGATGCCGCCGCCACGGCCACCGTGGCGAGGAAGCGCCTGCGCGACTCATCCACCGAGCCATCCGGCGCGGCCGCAACGGCACTCTTGGCAGCAGCTTTCCATACGGGCACATATGATATGGCACCGTGCGGGCAGGCGTCGATACAGTCGAAGCAGACGACGCAGCGCGCGGGATCCACCGCATGCGAAGCGGAGTCGATGCACGAGCCCTTGCACTTGCGCTCGCATAGTCCGCACGCGACACAGCGGTCGGTGTCGAGGCTTATCTTGAACAGCGCCGCACGCGACACCTCGCCCAGCAGCGTCCCCACGGGGCAGAACGAGTTGCAATAGGCCCGCCCCCCGCGCCATGCCGAGACTCCCGTCACGGCGAGCATTACGAAGGCTATGGCGGCGCTCACCCACGACACCGTGATCGGTTCGCGCGCGAACGAGTCACCCGCCACCGCGGCGAGGAAGTTGTTGCACCCCTGTGCTATGGGTCGCAGGCCGTCGTATATGATGCGGCCGAAGATACCGTAGGGGTCGACCAGCGCCACCGCGGCACCCATGCCTGCGGCGATGAGCAGCGCCGTCAGCGCCAGCACGCCGTAGCGCATCCACCGCCGCGGCTTACGGTAAGAGAACCGTGCCGCCGCACCTTTCGACGAGAGCTTCGCGGCCGCGTTCACGCCGTCCTGCAGCACCCCGAGCGGGCACAGCACCGAACAGTATATGCGGCCGAAGAGCAGTGTCAGCACCAGCAGTACGGCCAGCGTACCGACACTCACTGCCATGACCGCCGGTATCACCTGCCAACGCGCCAATACCGCCGCGGTGCCGCGCAACGGGTCGACGGCGGCGTCGCGCCCCCAGTCGGCGAAAAGCACAGCCAGCAGCGCGAAACAGGCCGCAGCCGCAGATATGCGTAATATTCTCAATATGTTTGTTTTCATCTCCCGAACAATTTGCGGTTAACCCATGCGTACGGCCTCGATCAGTTCCTCCACGCGGTCGATCTGCCGCGGTATGTCGATTCCCTGCGGGCACTTGGGCGAGCACTCGTTGCAGCCGATGCAATGTTCGGCGCGGCTGCGCTCGGCCACGGTATTGCGGTAGCGGTTGAGCAGACGGCGGCGGCGACGGCGGTACTCCTCATCATGCTCGCCTGCAGGGTCGGGCAGCAGCTGCTCGTCCGAACAACGGTTATAGACGCGGAAGATACCCGCTATGTCGACCCCGTAGGGGCAGGGCATGCAGTAGAAGCAGTCTGTGCAGTCGATGCGCGTATTGTTGCGGTAGATGTCGGCGGCGCGCTGCAGCAAGGCGAGCTTTTCATCGTCCAGCGGTTCGAAGCCCGTCATCGTGGCGCAGTTCTCGACCACATGTTCCATACGCGACATGCCGCTCAACACCGTCAGCACATAGGGGTACGAGGCGCAGAACTTCAACGCCCACGCCGCCGGCGTGAGCGACGCATCGGCCGCGGCGAGCAGCGACGTCACGCTCGCAGGCAGGTCGATCAGCGCACCCCCGCGGATGGGTTCCATCACTATGACGGGGATCCTGCGCTCCTCCAGCATCGTATAGAGCCGCTCGGCCTGCAGTTTCCTGTCGCGCCAGTCGAGCCAGTTCATCTGTATCTGCACGAAGTCCCACTCCACGGGCTGCGACAACAGCCACTCGAACAGCGCCATGTCGCCGTGGAACGAGAACCCGAGGTTGCGGATGCGGCCCGCGGCCTTCAGTTCGAGAAGGTAGTCGAGAACGCCCTCGTCGATATAGAGGTTCTGGAAGACATACTGGCGGCTGATGCTGTGGCACAGGTAGTAGTCGAAATACTCCACGCCGCACCGCTTGAGCTGCGTCGAGAAGATCTCCTTGGCCTCGGCCAGCGTCTTGGCTGTAGGCGGCATCTTGTCCGCCAGAAAAAAACTCTCGCGCGGGTAGCGTTTCAGCGCCTTGCCTACCATCTCCTCCGACTTGCCGCCGTGGTACATCCACGCCGTATCGAAGTAGTTGACGCCGTGGGCATAAGCGTAATCGAGCATCGCGAGCGTAGGCTCCTCGTCGATGGTGCCCGTATATCGGTCGCCCCCGACGGTAGGGAAACGCATGCACCCGAAGCCCAGAAGCGACACCTCGTCGCCGTTGCGCATGTTGCGGCGCAGCGTAACACGCCCCTCGGCCGACGCCACGGGCGTCTGCGGCGCAGGTGCGCGCCGCTCCAGCGAGCACGCCGCAAGGCCCAGCGTCCCCGCCGCAACCCCCGCCGCTATGTTGCGGATAGCTTCGGCGCGCGTCATGGAACGCGCGAAAATACCGCTGCCGTATGTCTTACCATTATCTGCCATGTCCGATAGATATTTTAATTAGCGGCCCGTCCGCACATGCATCGTTACCGTTTACGCGCGGCCTCGCGCTCGTGCACGAAACGCAGCAGGAGCGGATAGCCCGGGGCGCACATGTCGTGCCCGTAGCCGTCGAACTCGTAGAGCGTGACATCCTCATGTCCCGCCAGCAGGAGCATGCGCCGGAAGTAGGCGTTCTCCTCGTAGCGGCCCAGCATCTCCAGCTCGCGGTCGCCCGACAGGATCAACATGGGAGGCGCATCGCCGCGTACGTGGTAGAGCGGCGCGAGGCTGTCTATCACGGGCTGCTTGTCCGGTATGCCGCGCACGCGACGCTCCTCGAAATGGGTTATGACCTGCCCGCTGAAGGGTATCACACCCTTTATGTCGTCGGCATCCAGACAGTAACGGCCAAGGCGGCTCTTGTCGAGCGTCACCATGTCTACAAGATAGCCTCCGGCCGAGTGCCCCGCCAGATATATGCGTTCGGGGCTGCCGCCGTATGTCGAGATATTCCCGAAGACCCACGCCACGGCCGCCGCCGCGTCGTCGACTATATCCGTCACGGCCGCCCGCGGCGAGAGACGGTAACCGACACCCACGACCACGACGCTGCCGTCGAGCAGCTCGCGCGGAATATCCTTGTTGCCGCCCGTGAGGCCGCCGCCGTGGAACCACACGATGACGGGGGCGTCGTGCGCGCCCTCGGGCGCCGCCACGTCGAGAAGGCACCGCTCGGCGACATATTCGTCGCCCGAACGGTATGATATGTTGCGTGTGAACGTATAGTCGGCCGCATGCGCCGCCGCCATGCACAGCACGGCCGCCAGCACGGCCAGAACCCTTTTGATATTCATCTCCTGTTTACGTTTTATTATATTGAAATCTCTTCCCGTGCCGCAGTCACGCCTTGCGCAGCGCTTCGATGAACTCGGGGCGGTGTGTCCACAGCGGCGCCGTGGCGAACCACAGCTCGCGCGCCTCGGCCTGCGGCGAGGGATGCTCGCCCCGTATCTCCGCCACGAACTCCTCCGTCGCGGGGTGCTCCGCCGCCACGAACTCGCCGTACCACGCCTTATGCCGCGTACGCAGCGTACGCAGGGCGTCGCGGTCGATGCCGCCGCAGCGGCAGAATCCGCACCACAGAGTCAGCAGGCTGTATTCGGGGCTCTTCATCGGGATGTCGAACATGGCCTCGTCGAAACACTCCCACTCCCCGAGCATGGGGTAACAGAAGGCCAGCATCACCACTGCCTCCAGACGGTCCTCCTCGTCGCACTCCGTAAGCCGCTCCCATATCGCCGCGGCCATCTCCACGTCTCCCACCGCGAGGTGGTCCGCCGCCGAGGCATAGAGCAGTTCCATGGCGGCGCGCGCCTCCGCGTCGTCCCAATCCAGACGGGCGTCGTCGTCGAGGCCCTCGATCAACCCCTGCACAGCCTCGAAACGCATGCTGCGCGCCTCCCCGACGCGGCCCTCGCGCTCGCATGAACGCGCCTCGCGCAGTGTACGGGCGAAATTGCCTCCACACAGACACAGCAGCCCCGACGCCGAAGGTGTAACCGAAAATCTCTTCATATCTGTCGAAAATCCGTCAAACAAAAACAACCCGACCCGCGGCCCGCCGCGGCAGACCGTACCATAACCGCCGCCGCGACGCACGCATCCTACGCGCCCGACGACGAAAAATGCTGTCACGACACGGGATTCCCGAGGGTAACTCCTTGCGAAAATAATAAAATTTCGGGGAAAACGACATTTTTTCGGCCGATCATGCAACAACTTTGAAAATATTTACGATATTTGCACCCGAAAATAAGCCGCCAAGGTTTATGAACGCTGCCGAATTAGCTCAGTGGTAGAGCACTTCACTCGTAATGAAGGGGTCCCGAGTTCAAGTCTCGGATTCGGCTCTCGAAAACCAAACATCCGCAACGTCCTTGCGGATGTTTTTTTGTTGCCGCACAACGGTTTTCCAGATTCCTGCCTGCGGCGCAGCCCCATGAGAAATCACCTCCGTACACGCTCATACAATCATATACGGTCAGCCAATACGGTCGTCGGCGCGTTTTTTGCCGTGCATTCGGCGATACCCCCTGCTTCGGACAAGAACGCACGGCTTTTCCGGCAAAAAAACACAAAAAACCGCCGCGGATAGGATTTTTTCAGTATATTCGGGTGACGTTCATGCCCTTGCCGCACACGACGCGCCTGCGGCCGACACATGGACAAAGAGAACAGACAACATAAAAAACGACGCTATGAAAAAGTTTATCATCCTTACGCTCGCGGCCATCCTCGCCGCGTCGCTCCGCACCGACGCCTGCACCGGCATCACCCTGCGCGTGCAGGACAAGGGCACCGTCGTGGCCCGCACCATCGAATGGGGCGGCAGCGACCTCAACAGCCGCTATGTCGTGGTACCCCGCGGATACCGCCAGCACTCGATGCTGCCCGACAGCGAACTCAAAGGGGCGGCCATGCCCTCGAAATACGGGTACGTGGGACTCTCGGTCGAGATGGAGCAGTTCGTCGCCGAAGGCATCAACGAGGCGGGCCTCTCGGCGGGGCTGTTCTATTTCCCCAACTACGGCCGCTATGAGGATTTCGACCCCGCGCTGGCATCCTCTTCCGTGGCCGACCTGCAGCTCGTGGCATGGATGCTCGGCGGATACGCTACCGTGGACGAGGTGATGCGCGCCCTGCGCGGCATACACGTGGTGGCGCTCGACCCCCGCGCCTCGACCGTCCACTGGCGCATAACCGACGCCACGGGACGGCAGGTGGTGCTCGAGATCGTCGACGGCCACATGCAGTTCCACGAGAGCAGGCTGGGCGTCCTGACCAACTCGCCCGGGTACGAATGGCAGATAACCAACCTCAACAACTATGTCAACCTCTATGCCGGAGGCGCCGCCGCCAAGGAGTTCGGAGCGATACGTCTTGCGGCATTCGGCGCCGGCAGCGGCATGCTCGGCATCCCGGGCGACGTGACGCCCCCGTCGCGCTTCGTGCGCGCGGCATTCTATCAGGTGACGGCGCCGCCGCGCAATACCACCGCCGAGGCCGTCATGCAGGGATTCCAGATACTCAACAACTTCGACATACCCATAGGCGTCGAGTTCGCCGCAGGCAAGATCCCCGCCGACATACCCAGCGCCACACAGTGGACCTCGGCCACCGACATCGCCGCCCGCAAGATATACTACCGCACGATGTACGACAGCGCCATCCGATGCATAGACCTCGGAAAGATCGATTTCGGCTCCGTGACCTACCGCAGCGAACCGCTCGACAAGGTGACGAGCCAGCCCGTCGTCGGGATAGACATCTCATAACGGGCCCGCACCGCCCGCCATGCACGTTCTTTTCGGGGCACGGACCGGTACGGTTACGCAAAAAATTATTAATTTTGTAAGCGGCGGCGTCGTATGTGCCGCCGCTTTTCACAATATCCGCAACCATGAAGAGACCTTTAATCAGCCGGCTGCGCCGCGTCACGCCGCTCTTGTTAGGAGCTGCCGCCCTCGCCGCCATAACCGCCTGCGGACAACGGCGCGAACCCGTCGACTACGTCAACAACCGTATAGGCAACATCAGCCACCTGCTTGTGCCTACATACCCCACCACGCACCTGCCCAACTCGATGCTGCGCATGATCCCCGACCACAACGAGTTCACTACGGACCGCATGGGCGGACTGCCGCTCAACGTCCCCTCGCACCGCAACGGCAGCGTGCTGATGATGATGCCCTACTGCGGCGGGGCCGAAGGGCTGCAGCCCCGCATGAGCTACCGCTACGATCAGGAACATACCTCACCCACGCGGTACGACGTCTATCTCGACGACTACGGCATCGTCGCCGACTTCGTGCCGGCGGCAAAGGCGGCCATATTCTCGTGCACGTTCGAGCAGGCGGGCGGCCGGTATATACAAATCGCCTCGTCGCACGGCGAGATCCGCGGCGAAGGCAACGCCATGTGGGGCTATGACAACTACCGCGGAATAAAGCAATACTTCTACCTCGAATTCGACACCGCGCCCGAGGCCTTCGCCGCGGCGGCCGGCGAGGTCAACAGCGCCCGTTTCCCCGACGGGACGCAGTGCGTGAAGGCGCGCTACGGCATCTCGTACATAGATACGGAGCAGGCCGAGCGCAACCTGCGCGCCGAGATCGCCACGTGGGACATGGATGCCGTGGAGCGTGACGCCCGCCGCGCGTGGAACGACGCGCTGGGCCGCATCGAGGTCGAGGGCGGTACCGAGGACCAGAAGACGACATTCTACACGGCGCTGTACCGCTGTCACGAACGCATGGTCTGCATATCGGAGGAGGGGCGCTACTTCAGCGCCTTCGACGGCAAGGTGCACGACGACGACGGCATCCCCTTCTGGACCGACGACTGGGTATGGGACACCTACCACGCCCTGCACCCGCTGCAGACGATACTCGACCCGAGGGCCGAGGAGCAGAAGATCGCTTCCTACATACGCATGTACGAGCAGTCGGGATGGATGCCCACCTTCCCCTGCGTCTTCGGCGACGCCCACTGCATGAACGGCAACCACTCGGCCGCCGTCTTCGCCGACGCCCTCTGCAAGGGTCTCGAGTTCGATGTCGGGCGCGCCTTCGAGGGTATCCGCCATACGGTGCTCAACGAGACCATGATCCCGTGGGTGCGTGCTCCCAAAACCGAACTCGACGACTTCTACCACGCCAACGGCTGGTTCCCAGCCCTGCACCCGGGCGAGGCGGAGACCGTCGCCGCCGTCTCGGGCGGCGAACGCCGGCAGGCCGTGGCCGTCACGCTGGCCGCCTCGTACGACGACTGGTGCATCTCGCGCCTCGCACAGCACCTCGGTCTCGAGGAGGAGTACGGCTTCCACCTGCGCCGCAGTTTCAACTACCGCAACCTGTTCAACCGCGAGACCGGCTTCTTCCACCCCAAGGATGCCGCGGGCGAGTTCATCGAGCCGTTCGACTACATCTTCTCCGGCGGCCTCGGCGCACGCGACTACTACGACGAGAACAACGGCTGGACATACATCTGGGACGTACACCACAACATAGCCGACCTGATCGCCCTCTTCGGCGGCGAGCGGCCCTTCACCGAGAAGCTCGACCGACTCTTCGCCGAGGGGCTGCACACATCCAAGTGGCAGTACTACTCGACGCTGCCCGACTCGTCGGGCAACGTGGGGCAGTATGTCATGGGCAACGAGCCCAGCTTCCACATACCATACCTCTACACCTCCGTGCGCCGCCCGTGGCAGACGCAGAAACGCATACGCATGCTTATGGAGAGCTGGTTCCGCAACGACCTGATGGGCATCTGCGGCGATGAGGACGGCGGCGGCATGTCGGCATTCTACGTATTCTCGGCCATGGGATTCTATCCCGTGACTGCAGGCCTGCCCTATTACGTCATCGGCAGCCCGATATTCGACCGTGTGACGATACACCTCGACAACGGCAACACCTTCACCCTCATCGCCCGCAACAACTCGGCCGACAACAAGTACATACAGTCGGCGCGCCTGAACGGCAAACCCTACGACAAGAGCTACTTCTCGCACGAGGATCTCATGGCGGGCGGCACGCTCGAACTCGAGATGGGGGACCACCCGTGCCTCACGTGGGGTGTGGCTGAAGACTCGGTACCGCCCTCGGAGGGATCCGAACTGCGCCCCATGGCCGGCAGATAACGGGCCCGCGGCCGATGCCTGTACAGCAAGAAACCGTATAATTAGCAACCAATACCATCACCGGAAAATGTACCATTTCGACAGCGATTACATGGAGGGGGCGCACCCCGCGATTCTGGAGCGCATGGCCGCCGAGAACTTCGCCAAGCACGACGGTTACGGCTGTGACCCCATATGCGGCTCGGCCCGCCGCCGCATACGCGAGGCGTGCGGCGCCCCCGAGGCGGAGGTGCACCTGCTCACGGGCGGCACCCAGACAAACGCCACCATGATAAAGGCACTGCTGCGCCCCTTCGAGGGGGTCGTGGCTGCAGACACGGGACACATAAACGTACACGAGGCCGGCGCCGTCGAGGCCACGGGCCACAAGGTGCTCGCGCTGCCCCATACGGACGGCAAGCTCGCCGCCGGCACCGTAGCCCGCTATGTCGACGACTTCCGCGCCGACGGCAACCGCGACCACATGGTATGGCCCGGAATGGTATACATATCGCAGCCGACGGAGTACGGGACCCTCTATTCGCTCGCCGAATTGGAGGCCCTGAGCCGCGTATGCCGCGACCGCGCCATCCCGCTCTACATGGACGGCGCGCGTCTGGCGTACGCTCTGGCCGCCCCCGCCTGCGACATGACGCTGCGCGATGCGGCGCGCCTGTGCGACGTCTTCTACATCGGCGGCACCAAGTGCGGTGCCATGCTGGGCGAGGCCGTGGTCATCCCCCGTGCGGGCATGTTACCCCACCTCTTCACCACGGTCAAACAGCAGGGGGCGCTGCTGGCAAAGGGCTGGGTACTCGGGGTGCAGTTCGACACCCTCTTCACAGACGGGCTCTACCTGAAAATAGCGCGACAGGCCCTCGACGCCGCCCGCCGGCTGGCCGAGGGCCTCGCCGCAGCCGGATACGCAACGGCGTTCCGCCCCGTCACCAACCAGATCTTCCTCCGCCTTGCACCGGAGCAGCGGCAAAGGCTCGCCGCGCACGCCACATTCAGCCCGTGGGAGACCCTCGACGACGGCGGCAGCATCGTACGTCTGGCGACGAGTTGGGCTACGCGCATGGAGGAGATAGAGGCTTTTTTAGACGAATTGGGCCGCCCGTAAAGAAAAAAAGCGCCAACTGCAAAATATTTAATCAAATTTATCTCCGTACAATAGGTTTTTGTTGTTTTTTTTATTATATTTGTTATGCGATAATAAAACAACAGGCCTATGAAAACCCTTCGTCTACTTACAGCCGTTTTTCTCCTGTGGACGGTGCCGGCGTTTTCGCAAGGCGAGGTCAACAGGATATACGATGCCACCGATCTGATGCAGAACACCGATGTGGCGAAGAGCATGGAGGTGTTCGGCAGAGCATTGTCCTCATATTCACAGAATTACCTGACCAACTACGAATTGGGGTATGCCTACTACCTGCAGGAGGACTACACGCGCGCAGGCCGTATATTCAGCCGCCTCTCACGCGACATGTCGGTAGACGACCGCCTCTATCAGGTGTGGGGCAACAGCTACGCCGAACGCGGCAACGACAAAAAGGCCGAAAAGATATACCTCCGCGGCCTCAGGGCTTTTCCCCATTCGGGGGCACTGCACATGGAACTCGGAACTCTCGCGTTCAAGGCCAAACGCTACGACGAGGCCCTCATGTACTACGAGCGCGGCATAGAACTCGACCCCTCCTACCCGAACAACTATTGGCGTGCCGCCGGCATATACCTCAGCTCGCCCGAATCGGTCTGGGGCATGATCTACGGCGAGATATACATGAACATGGTATGCAACGGCGAACAGAACCTCGAGGTGAGCCGCCTGCTGGCCGAAGCATACGACTCGAACATATGGCTCGAACGCGACGACAAGGACCAACTGCTCATTTATATCAGCTTCTCGGAGAACAACACGATATGGTATGACGACAACCTCAAGGTGATGCGCTTCCCCTACGGAGTGGCAGTGTACGAGCCCACGCTGGGCAAGGCCATAGTCAAGGTTGGGTTGCCGCCGTTCTCGACGGACGAACTGTGCAGGATACGCGAACTCTTCGTCGACGAATACTACTCGCAGCCGAACGACTACGGGTACGTATATCCCAACCTGCTGTTCGACCGCCAGCGCGAAATACAGCAGGCTGGGCACATGGAGGCATACAGCCGCTGGATCCTCCGCGGCGGAGACCCCGAAGCCTTTACCGAGTGGTGCGCGGACCACAACAGCCAATGGCGCGCCTTCGTCGAGTGGTTCAACTCGCACGAAATGGCCGTAGACGATGACCATAACTTCCGCAGTTGGCAATATACCGCAAAGATCCCCGAATAATAGCCGGCCTGCGGGCAGGGACTAAAAAACGAAGGCCCGCAACCCGAATGGCACGCCTATTGGACGGAACAATATACACGGAGAGAGTGTCGACAAGACGCAACAGGGACGCAACAGGACGCAAACGACAAATCTCGGGATGGTAACATCCCCCATAGTACAGGACGCAAAGAGGAGAAGAAGAGTTATCGGACACATTTACAGGCACTCTCTCCATTTTCCGAAACCCCGGCGTCAGGGGGGGGGGCGGAGATCGGAAGCGGAGGACAGAACGAAGGTCGGAAGCGGGTAACACGGAGACCGGAAGCGGAGGACAGGACAAAGGTCGGAAGCGGGTAACACGGAGACCGGAAGCAGAAAACAGGCCTGACATCGGAAGCGGGTAATACGGGCAAACGGACAAACGACCGCCAAACATACAGAACGGACCGCATGGCAGGAATGAATATTTATATACGGCAAAAACGAACATAAACGGACTGAACTGAAACGAAAGACAATAATACGGATTAAGGATGTAAGGGCCGGCGCAACAGCGTAACCCTCGGGACGTGGAGAGGGTGTAAAACAGTATTCCGACGGCACGGACGCATTTGAGACGCAAACTTCTTTATTCTTCGGACGTAGATTTTTGGACGCAAACCATTAGGATGTAAAACAGGACGCTATCAAGCCGTATCGGAATGCAACAGGACGCAAAGAGAAGAGATGCAGGATGAAAACAACCCACAGCCCTCTCCCGTCCCTTTACAGACTTTGACCGCAGGCCGCAGGAAGGACCCGCCGCACACGGCACGGTTCGCCTGCGGTCTTATTGTATTTAGTAAGTGCATAAATCCGCTCTATCATAATGATACGACCGGAAACGGGAACCGCAAGTTCCATTCCCTTGCGCCCGAGCCTCTCCACGACCGTCATAATGCCTGCCGCACCTCGGCAATGACAAATCCGGAAACCGAAGTTTTCATTTGCCATCACCCGACTTGATTTTCCGCATATTTCGGCAAAGCAAAATCCGAAAATTGTATTTTCATCCGTCTCTGCGCCCGACATTCACTGTATTTGGATAATACAGGATGCATCTCGGCATAGCCGAATCCGAAAACTGCATTTTCGATTTGTCCCTGCGCCCGACATTCTCTGTATTTGGATAATACAGGATGCGTCTCGGCATAGCCGAATCCGAAAACTGCATTTTCGATTTGTCTCTGCGCCCGACTTTCACTATATTTGCCGCGACAGGGATAAAAATCCACTTTTCCACACGCTATTCATACCTATGAGCGAACAATCGAGAGCATCCTTCGGAGGCAAGATAAGCGCCATACTCGTTGCGGCGGGCAGCGCGATAGGATTGGGAAGCATCTGGCGTTTCCCATACATGGCCGGAGAACACGGCGGCGCCGCATTCCTGCTGGTATATCTGCTTTGCGTATTCGTGGTGGGGATACCCGTCATGCTCGCGGAATTCTCCGTGGGGCGCAAAACGCACATGAACGCCGTAGGAGCTTATCGCTCGCTCTCGAAACGCTGGAAATGGGTCGGATACAACGGCGCTCTGGCGGCACTGTGCATATCGGGATACTACTATATCGTCGCAGGATGGTCGCTCGAGTACCTCGTAAGCTCCCTCTTCGGGCCGCTATACTCCTCGGCGGACACCTTCACCGAGCAGTTCGACGCCTTCCAAGCCTCGCCGCGGCAGGCGGTATATACCATCATCTTCATACTCCTCACACACATGATCATCGTGCGAGGCGTAGTGAAAGGCATCGAAAAGGCCGCCAAAGTGATGATGCCGGCCCTCTTCGTCATACTCATCGTAATGGCCGTACGTGTGGCATTCATGCCCGACGCCGCCGAAGGTTACCGGTTCTTCCTGAAACCCGACTTCCGCGAGGCCTTCTCCACGGACACAGTATTCACAGCCATCGGGCAGGCGTTCTTCTCGCTGTCGGTGGGGATGGGGTGCATGGTCACATACGCATCCTATTTCAAGCGTGACA
>CASFQF010000021.1 GCA_949296635.1 uncultured Alistipes sp.
GGCCGCCGCAGGGCAGGCGGCCGTCGTGGCGGTGATAGCCGCAGCGGCGGCACACGGCGCACGGTATTACATGCAGGAGGATACGCGGCGTTTCGAGCGGCTGGATTACCTTATGCGGCGCGGCGCGTGGGACGAGGTCATAGAGGAGTGCGCCGCGGGTACTCACAACACCCTGCACTGCTTTATCCTGAACACCGCACTGCTGGAGCGCGATGAACTTGCCGGGCGTGCCTTTACATTCCCGCAGGCGGGGCTGGAGGGCCTCTCGATAGATTGGAGCGACAACAACCCCTTCCTGTTCCCGATGTTGAGCGATATGTACTACGCCGCGGGCAACGTGTCGATAGCGCAGGAGACCGCCTTCAAGAAGAACAGCGAGGCGCTGGCCGTAAACGGCACGTGTAATCCGCGCATGCTGCTGCGGCTGGTGCAGACGGCCGTCGCGGCGGGCGGCTACAGCGGTTATGCCACGGCCGAGAAGTATATCTCGATGCTGGAGCGTACGTTGTTCTACCGTCGTGAGGCGTCGTCCTACCGCCGTTTCCTGTGGAATGACGGGGCTGTCGAGGCCGATGCCCGTCTGGGGGCCGAGCGGGCGAACATGGCGAATATCGCCGTTGTCTATGCTGCCGAGCGGGATGCCGCACTGCTGGCGGGCCTGCGCCCCAACGCCCTTGCGGGCCGTACGGTGGACCACCTGCTGGTAGGGCGTCTGCTGAACCGCGACCTTGAGGGGTTCCGCGCCGCCGTGGACGGCTGCCGTGCCGGCGGTGTCATGCCCGCGGCGGAGTGCTACGGGGAGGCGCTGCTCATATACGGCGCCATGACGGGGCGCGACATGGGCGGTTACGGCATTTCGGAGGAGACGCGCCGCCGTTTCCTTGCCTTCCAGAGTTTTGCAGCCGAGAACTACTCCCGCAGCGATCTGGCGGCGATAATGCGGCGCACGTACGGCGGCACGTACATGTACTACTATATGTTCGCAGGCGGGGGGCCTGCCGGAAAGAGATGATGAGACGCATTCCCATATATTTCGTGACGCTGGCCCTGTCGGCGCTGTGTGCCTGCGGCGGGGAGGGTGCTGTTACGGTGTCGGATACGGCGCCGCGCATATTCCCCGACTATACGGGCGTCACGGTGCCCGTGAATATCGCGCCGCCGAATTTCCGCCTCGATGGCTTCTTCGGGCGTGCCCGCGCAACGTTGGAGGCGGGCGGCGAGCGTATCGTGGTCTCGGCCCGCGACGGGGTGTTCCGTCTGCCGCGGCGCGGCTGGCGCCGTCTGTGCGCTGCGGCCGCGGGCGGGGAGATAGAGGTCACGGTAGAGACGCGCGGCAGGGAGGGGATACGGTATGCCCCGTTCGTTATCCGCGTTTCGGAGGATGCGATCGACCCCTATATGGTCTACCGCCTTATAGAGCCCGGGTATGAGACGTGGGGCGAGATGGGAATCTACCAGCGCTGTCTGGAGAGTTACCGCGAGGACCCCGTCATCGAGACCTCGTCGGCGGGATACGGGTGCGTCAACTGCCACACCTTCTGTGCGCAGGACCCCGACATGATGCTCTTTCACATGCGGCAGGCATATTCGGGTACGATGCTCCTGCGCGGCGGGCGTATCGAGCGGCTCAATACCGCCACGTCCGGGACCCTGTCGCCCGCGGTATATCCGTCGTGGCACCCGTCGGGACGGTATATAGCCTTTTCGGTCAACACCACCAAACTGATCACGCTGCCCGACGAGAGTAACCGCGTGGAGGTCTTCGACAGCGCCTCCGACGTGGTGGTATACGACACCGAGCGGCACGAGATATTCACGGCGCCGCATCTGTCGCGGGGGGACCGCTTCGAGACTTTCCCGTCGTTTTCACCCGCGGGCGACCGTCTCTATTTCTGTTCGGCCGATTCGGTCGAGATGCCCGCCCGCTACAAGGATGCGCATTACAGCCTCTGCTCCGTCGCCTTCGACGCGGCGTCGGGACGTATAGGTACGGATGTCGACACCCTCTACAACGCCCGTACCGCGGGCCGGAGCGTCTCCTTCCCGCGCGTCTCGCCCGACGGGGCCTTCATGCTCTACGCCTTGTCCGATTACGGCACCTTCTCGATATGGCACCGTGATGCCGACCTGTGCATGGTCGACCTGCGCAGCGGCCGCGAGGTGGAGACATCGGCCATAAACAGCCCCGAGGCCGAGAGCTACCATTCGTGGAGCAGCAACGGCCGCTGGTTTCTCTTCAACAGCCGCCGCATCGACGGCCTCTATACGCACGTATACATGGCGCACGTTGCCGAGGACGGCACCCTGTCGAAACCGTTTCTGCTGCCGCAGCGCGACCCCGATTTCTACCGTACCTTCATGAAGTCGTACAATATTCCCGAGTTCGTGCGCGGGCGTGTGACGGTGCCACAGCGGAAGTTAGTCTCGGCGGCCGAGGATAATGAGGCCGCAGGTGTTGTTTTCCGCGTGCAGGAGTGACGCGCCGTGGCAGTTGCGGGCCGTGTGAATGCATACGGGCCGTCCTCTCTCGAGAGGGGCGGCCCGTAATATTATGCGGCATCCGGCGGGTTACTCGTCGTAGCTGCTGTTGTCCCAGCAGTGGGTGCAGAGATCCTCTTTCGGGAGGCCTATGGCCTCGACAAGGTCGTCCAGACGCTGGAACTTGAGCGTCGTGAGCTGCAGGTGGCGGCACATGATCTCCACCATCTCCTTGTGTTTGGGGTTGTCGGGATCGGCGTACTGCTCGAATACCGAGTCGGGGATGTTCTCCGTGCCCTCCATGTCGCGTATGACGCGGCGGGCATAGAGGTCGTATGTGCTGCGCGAGGTCGAGAAGTTGAGGAACCGGCAGGGGAAGATTAGCGGCGGGCATGCTATGCGCATGTGTATCTCCTTGACGCCGGCGTCGAGCAGTTTGACCACGTTGTCCTTGAGCTGCGTGCCGCGCACGATGCTGTCGTCCATGAACACTATGCGCTGGCCGTGCGTGAACTCCCTGTTGGGCAGGAGTTTCATCTTGGCCACCAGATCGCGCCGTTTCTGGTCCTGCGGCATGAAACTGCGCGGCCACGTGGGGGTGTATTTCACGAAGGGGCGCTTGTAGGGTATTCGTTTCTCGTTCGAGTAGCCTATGGCGTGCCCCACGCCCGAGTCGGGTATTCCGGCGGCGAAGTCGGGGGCTATGTCGGTGTCGCGTTTGGCCATGGCGGCGCCGCAGCGGTAACGGCACTCCTCGACGTTGATGCCTTCGTACCATGCCGACGGGTAGCCGTAATATACCCACAGGAACGAGCATACCTGCTTGCGGCGGCCCGGGGGCGTCACCTGACGCACGCCGTCGGCCGTGAGCTGTACGATCTCGCCCGGGCCGAGGTCGCGCACGAAGTCGTACCCGAGGTTGTCGAAACTCGAGCTCTCGCTGGCGCAGATGTATCCCTTGTCGTTCTTGCCTATGGATATGGGGGTGCGGCCGAAGCGGTCGCGGGCGGCGTATATGGCGTTTTCGGTGAGTACGAGCATCGAGCACGAACCCTTGACCTTGCGCTGCACCAGCTCTATGCCCTCCTTGAGCGATTTGCCCTGACCGATGAGTATGGCCACCAGTTCGGTGGCGTTTATCGTCGAGTCGGATAGTTCGGCGAAGTGGTGGCCTTCGGCGAGCAGTTCGTGCGTGAGCTGCTCGATGTTGTCTATGCGGGCCACGGTCACCACGGCGTAGCGCCCCAGCGGCGAGGTTATGATGATGGGCTGTGCCTCGCTGTCGGATATGACACCTATGCCCATGTTGGCCGATGCGAATTTCGGCAGTTCGCCTTCGAATTTGTTTCTGAAGTATCCGTCCTCGAGAGAGTGTATCGACCTCATGAATTTGCCTTTGGCTATGAAAGCCATACCGGCGCGTTTCGTCCCCAGATGCGAATGGTAGTCGGTACCGTAGAAAACTTCGTTCACGCACTCGTCACGTGATACGCAGCCCAAAAAACCTGACATAAGCGAATATGTTTTACGCGACGTCATCCGCGATTTCGGGCGGGTGCGCCGTCGGATTAACAGTGTGGATATTATGCTCTTACCGGAGCTGTCCCTCGTGAAGTCTGGGCCTGCGGCCCAAACGGCGCACGAAGATACGAATTTTTGCCGAACATGCCGCCGCCCGCGGGCGATTAATTGTCGAGATACTCGATTTTCATGTCGTAGCCCCACTGCGTGAAATAGAGGTTTCCGCCGCGCCATTCGGCCTCGCCGCGCTGGAAGTCGACCGTCTCGCTGCGGGGGTACTGTTTGGCGGGATAGAGGGGCATGCCGTAGTCGTTGTTGACGGCCATGCGCCACGAGTCTATGCCGCCGAGGAAGAAGATGCGTTCGGCGTCGTTGCGCGCGTAGTCGGGTATGCCGAACGACTGGTCGACGGGGACCCATCCCGCGCCCTCGAGGTATATCTCGGCCCAGTCGTGGAGGTTCCACGCTCCCGGGTGCATCATGAAGCCGCTCTGAAAGCGGGCCGGTATGCCGCTTATGCGGCAGAGAGTGATGAACAGAAGGCTCACCTGCCCGCAGTCGCCGTGTCCGTTGGCAACCACATATTCGGGGATGTTGTCTATGGTCGAGTACTCGCGTGCCGAGGCCCACGGGTATGTCTCGCATATATATCGGAAGATGCGTTCGGCCTTGGCGGCGGGCGTGGCGGCACCCGCCGTCAGGCGTGCCGCGAGGGCGCGCAGGCGGGGGGTGAAACGTATGTGGCGCTCGCGTTCGGAGGTGTATTCGCGGTATACGGGCGACGCGGTGTCGTATGGCTGCGGCGTGATGCGGCGCAGGTCGTGCCGCTCGCCCGCCGAAGTGTACTCGAATGTCTCGCTGAAGACCGTAGGTTCTCCCGCCTTGGCCTTCCGTTCCATGTAGAGGGTGCTGTGGCGGCACGAGTCGGGGGCGATGGTGTATCGGGCCTCGCTTGCCGACAGCAGGCGCACACCGCTCTGGCGCGGCACGTCCCGCCGCGGGTAGGGGAGCCAGCACCGCACCGTCTCCCCTGCGGGTACGGCGTCGGCATCCACCGTGAGCGTGTATGTCACGCGCATGCGTTTCGGGGCGGCGACGGGTTCGGCGTCGGTGGCCGCACCGAGGATCTCGGGCAGGTTCTTCATGTTGGCGCGGTCGCTGCCGCTCGGGGCGGTGCCGTCGGCCGCCTCCATTATGGCGCGGCACTGCGGGTCTATGCGGAAGAGGTTGCGCGCCGCGGCGTGGAAGTAGCGCCTGCGGCCGTCGACGACCATGCATTCCAATGCCCCCGATGCCTCCCATGATCTCATCTGCTCCGCCGTGACGTCGGGGATGTATCGGCGTATGTACTCCGCAACCTCCTCTTCCGTGGCGCGGAAGTCTGCGGCGAGGCGCTGCCGCAGGTCCTCCTCCCAGCTGTATGCGGCGGTGTCCGGTTCTGCGGCGGCGACGGCGCTTTTCTGTGCGGTGCCGCAGGCGGCCGCGAGCAGGGCCGCCGCGGCGAGCAGGGTAGTGTACAGAGTGGCGTATCTCATGGCGGGCGGTGTTATTTGCGTTCTTCGAGCAGTTCCACGCCTATGCCCGGGCGGTCGGGGAGTGTTATCTTGCCGCCGACGACCTCCATGCCGCGGAAACGGTCGTTGGCGATAAGCAGGTTGCCGTCCAGATCGGCGAAGTCGACCGCAGGCGAGAGCTGCGCCGCCGCCGAGCAGGCGCACGAGGTCTCGGTCATGCACCCCACCATCACCTTCATGCCGAGGGCGCGCGCCAGCGTGAGCATCTTCCACGCCTCGCGCATGCCCGTGCACTTCATTAACTTGATGTTTATGCCCGTGAAGAGCCCCTTCATCGCCGCCACATCCTTGAGCCGCTGTATCGACTCGTCGGCGAAGACGGGAAGCGGGCTCTGCTGCGTCACCCATGCCGTGTCGTCGCGCTGCTGCCGCGGCATGGGCTGCTCGACCATCACCACGCCCTGCTCCTTGAGCCAGAGGATCATGTCGAGGGCCTGCCGGCGGTCTTTCCACCCTTGGTTGGCATCGACGGCGATAGGCAGGTCAGTCACCGAGCGGATTGTCTCGATCATGCGTTTGTCATCCTCGCCGCCGAGTTTCACCTTGAGTATGTTGAAGCGGCCGGCGCACTCGCGTGTCTTCTCGCGCACCACGTCGGGCGTGTCGATGCCTATGGTGAAGGTCGTGGAGGGGGCCTTTTCCCTGTCGAGTCCCCAGATGCGGAACCACGGCGCCCCGAGCAGCTTGCCCGCAAGGTCGTGGAGCGCTATGTCGACGGCGGCCTTGCCCGCGGCGTCACCCTCCGACAGGGAGTCGATGCGGGCGAGTATATCTTCGAGCTTGAAGGGGTCGTCGAACTCCCCGATTATCCCCTGCACCTTTTGCAGGAAGGCCGTGACGCTCTCCGGCGAGCCCAGCTCGCGCTGCAGGTAGGGCGGCATCGAGGCCTCGCCGTAGCCCGTGACGCCGTCGTACTCGATCTCGACCTGTATGTCGGGCGTTGTCGAGCGCGAATATGTGGCCACGGTGAAGACGTGGCGCAGTTTCAGCTCGTAGGGGAAGAACCGCAGTTTCATACGGGCGCCCGTGCCGCTGCGGTTGATGTAGAACGGGGCTGGGCGTACGTCGCTGCGGGCCATGGCGTCGAGGCCGAGGCCGGCGCCCGCCGCGAGGCAGGCCATAGTCTTGAGGAACTCTTTTCGTGACGGCATCTTTGTAGGGTATTTCGGGGTTTGGGGGCAGGGGTATTTATAACGTGTGCACGGCGTCAGAATCTGTAATATGGGTTGTTGGGTGTGGTGCACAGCTGCGGCCGCAGGTCGATGTAGGGCAGGATGCGTGCGGCGAAGAGCAGACGCGAGAGGTTGTAGCCGTCGAACAGTTCGTCCGCGGGGTCGAGGCTGCCGGTGCGCACGTCGCCCTGCGAGTGTATGAAGCGGCCGCCGCCGATGTATATGCCCACGTGTACGACCCTCTCGCGGCTTGCGGCCGTGGCCTTGCGCCCGAAGAAGAGCAGGTCGCCCGCCTCGAGGTTCGAGAGGTCCCCGGCGATCTCTATACGCTCGCCCGTGAGGGCCTGCTGCGAGGCGTCGCGCGGGATGACGATGTCGTGCATGTACAGCACCGTGCGCACGAAGCCGCTGCAGTCCATACCCTTGGACGAGGTGCCTGCCCAGATGTAGGGCACGCCCGTGAGCGTCTGCGCCGTAGCCGTTATGGCCTCGGCATCGCGGCGCAGGCCCTCGCGCCACTCGGTTTCGGGCCGTGCGTCGGCTTTCGACACGTACCCCGTGCGGCCGTCGGGATAGGCGACCTCATAGAACCGCCCCTTCTGTCCCGTGAGTCGCAGGCGGTCGCCCGCCACGATGTCCGAGACCGTCGCGGCATTGTCTTTCGCCTCCGTGCGCACGAAGCCGTAGTGCGATGTCACGACCAGCTTCTCGGCGGCGTTCCATTCATGTATGCGCCGGGCATCCATCGGCTCGATGGCTGCGGGGTGTACCCACGCTATATAGTCGTCGGGGGTCTGTATCAGATACCAGCCGTCGCGGTCGAGCACCCGCACAGGCATGCCCATGAGCGCCTGCGACACCATCTCGGCAGAGAAATCGGGCGCCGAACGCATGTTGCATACCGAGAGGCGCACCACGGCGAGGGTGTCGGCGCCGAGACTGCCGTCGGGCAGCCGCCGCATACACTCCACCGTCTCGTATCCCGCATCGCGCAGGGCGTGGTAGAGCGCCTGCCGGCACTCGGCCGATGTCGTGCGGCCGCGGACCATGACATGGCGTCCGGCGAAGGCGTAGTCCGTGTCGAATATCGCCGTACGGCCGTCGGGGGCGTATATGCGGCGCAGCGAGTCGGTCATGCGCGCCACGTCGGCGGGAACGGCCTCTCTGTCTTGTGCGGCGGCGTGTGCTGCGCAGATGAGGAGCAGGGTTGCGAGAATACGGATTTTCATAGGCGGGAGTGTTGCCGGCGGCAACAAAGTTAGCAATTTTCCATTGTTTCCCCACCGTTTCAATAAGGGTTTCGGCCATAATGCCGGCCGTTGCCCTGCTACAGTCTCTCCAGCAGGCGCCGCACGGCGGGGATGCGCGTGACGGGCATGACGGCGCACGAAGGGAGCAGCCGGCACAGGAAGACTTCGGCCTTGGCGGCCCAGCCCGGGATGCAGCGTGCACGGCCCCGCATCATGGCCCGCAGGCCGCGGCGGGCGACCTCGCGCGGCGACATCATCACTCCCGTGCGGCGCAGTATCCGCCGCCGCCGCTCCGACAGGTTGTACAGCGGCGTATCCACTGCCCCCGGGAATACCGTGGTGACGCTCACGCCGCCGCCGCGCAGCTCCAGCCGCAGTGCGGTGCCGAAGTTTTTGAGAAAGGCTTTCGTCGACCCGTAGAGCGTCATGGTGGGGTATGGCGTCCACGCCGTTATCGACGACATGAGGAGTATACGTCCCCCGCCGCGGCGGCACATGTCGGCACCGAAGAGACGGCACAGTTTGGCGGGGGCGGTGCAGTGCAGCGCCACGATGCGGTCGACGGCGGCGGTGTCGGTGTGCGTGAGCAGCCCGAAGTGGAGGATGCCGGCGTTGCTGACGAGGATGTCGACCTCGATCCGCCGCTCCTTGCACCACGCATATATCCTCTCGGCGGCACCCGCCTCCGTGAGGTCGGCATAGAGTGGCTCCGCCTCCACGCCGCAGTCGCGCCGCAGCCGCTCGGCCACGCGGCGGTTCTCCCCGTCGCGGTTGCTCGCCACGATGACGTTGTGCCCGCCTTCGGCCAAAAGGCGGGCGTATTCCGCGCCTATTCCCGACGAGGCCCCTGTGACCAAAGCGTATTTCATGGCGGTGCGTTTTCCGGTTTTGGGTATTGTGTTTGCGGATGAACAGGCAGGGCGGCCAAGACGGCCGCCCCGTTAGTCTGTATCAGAGCTCCAGATCGCCGTCGAAGACCTCATGCCACGGCAGACCCTGCTTGTTGAGCTGCTCCATGAAGGGGTCGGGGTCGAACTCTTCGACGTTCCATACGCCCGGGCGGCGCCACAGCCCCTTGAGGTACATCATGGCCCCGATCATGGCGGGCACGCCCGTGGTATAGCTTACGGCCTGCATCCCCGTCTCGAGGTAAGCCTCGTGGTGCGAGCAGTTGTTGTAGATGTAGTACGTGCGCTCCCTGCCATCCTTCACACCGCGTATGCGGCAGCCGATCGAGGTCTCGCCCTCGTAGTTCTCGCCCAGATCCTGCGGGTCGGGCAGCACGGCCTTGAGGAACTGCAGGGGCACGATCTTCATGCCTTGGTATTCAACCTCGTCGATTCGTGCCATGCCTATGTTCTGGATCACGCGCAGGTGGGTGAGGTACTCCTTACCGAATGTCATCCAGAAACGAGCCTGACGTATCGTGGGGAAGTTCTTGACGAGCGACTCCAGCTCCTCGTGGTACATGAGGTAGCTCTCGCGCTCGCCGATGTTGGGATATGTCAGCGGCTTGTGTATCTCGAGGGCACCCGTCTCGACCCACTTGCCCTCCTTGTAGTAGCGGCCCTTCTGCGTGATCTCGCGGATGTTGATTTCGGGGTTGAAGTTGGTGGCGAAAGCCTTGTGGTGGTTGCCGGCGTTGCAGTCGACGATGTCGAGCGTGTGTATCTCGTCGAAGTGGTGTTTGGCGGCGTAGGCGGTGAATATGCCCGACACGCCCGGGTCGAAGCCGCAGCCGAGGATGGCCGTGAGGCCCGCCTCCTCGAACCGCTTTTTGTAGGCCCACTGCCAGCTGTATTCGAAGTGCGCCTCGTCGCGGGGCTCGTAGTTGGCCGTGTCGAGGTAGCTGACGCCTGCCTTGAGGCACGCCTCCATGATGGTGAGGTCCTGATAGGGCAGGGCCACGTTGACCACAATGTCGGGCTTGAAGTCGCGCATGAGCGCAACGAGGGCCTCCACGTCGTCGGCATCGACGGCCGCGGTGGCTATGTTGGGCTTGCCGATGGCGGCGGCCACGGCGTCACACTTGCTCTTTGTGCGGCTGGCGATCATGATGTCGGTGAAGACATCGGGGTTCTGCGCCAGCTTGTGCGCTACGACGGTGCCGACGCCGCCGCAGCCGATCTGTAATACTCTGCTCATTTTGCCTCTTGTGTATGGTGTTTGTCCGATGCGGGGCGCACCCTTCCTGCGGGGCCGCGCCGCACGGCGAAGTTACGATTTATTTTCCTAATTATGCCGTCTTTGCGGCCGATTTATTCATACGTTTGTCCGGCGTGTGCGGGTTACTCGAGGTAGGTGTAGCCGTAGAGCCCCGAACGGTAGGTGTTGAGGAACTCCTTGCCCTCCTCGAGGGTGATGCGCCCCTGCTTTATCGAGCGCTTGACCCATGTCTCGAGCGTGCGCACCATCTTCTTGCTGTCCCAGTCGACATAGTCCAGCACGTCGTCTATGGTCTCGCCGTCGATGGTCTGGTCGATCTTGTACCCGTCCTTCGTTACCGAGATATGCACGGCGTTGGTGTCGCCGAAGAGGTTGTGCATGTCGCCCAGAATCTCCTGATACGCCCCCACGAGGAAGACGCCGAGGTAGTAGGGCTCGCCGGCGCGCAGCGCGTGTACCGGCAGGCTGTTGGTAATGGTGTTCTCGGCGATGTACGAGGCGACCTTGCCGTCGCTGTCGCACGTTATGTCCTGCAGTGTGGCGTGGCGCTCGGGCCTTTCGTCGAGCTGCTGCAGGGGCATGATGGGGAAGACCTGTCCCACACCCCACGAGTCGGGCAGCGACTGGAAGAGCGAAAAATTGCAGAAATACTTGTCCGCCAACAGTTTGTTTATCTTATGCAGTTCCTCGGGCACACGTTTCATCTGCGAGGCTATGCTGTTGATCTCGCGCGTTACGGACCAATACAGTTTCTCGATCTGGGCGCGGGTCTTCAGGTCTATGAGTCCGTGCGAGAAGAGTTCGAGCGTCTCGTCGCGTATCTGCTGGGCGTCGTGCCAGTTCTCGAGGGCGCTGCGCTGCGTCAGGTTGTCCCATATCTCGTAGAGGTCCTTCACCAGCTGGTGATCGTTTTCTCCGACCTCCCACTCCTCGGGCATCTCGGGCAGCGTGGCCGTCTCCAGCACTTGGATCACCAGCACCGAGTGGTGTGCCGCGAGCGAGCGGCCGCTCTCGGTGATGATGTTGGGGTGCGGCAGGCCGTTCTTGTCGGCCGCGTCTATGATCTGGTACATGACGTCGTTGACGTACTCCTGCATCGAGTAGTTGACGCTGCTCTCGCTGCTGGCCGAGCGGGTGCCGTCGTAGTCGACGCCGAGGCCGCCGCCCGCGTCGATGAAGTCGACCGGAAAGCCCATCTTGTACAGCTGTACGTAGAACTGCGACGCCTCGCGTATGGCGGTCTTTATGTGGCGTATGTTCGTGACTTGGCTGCCTATGTGGAAGTGTATGAGCCTGAGGCAGTCGGCCAGCCCCACCTCTTCGAGTTTGTGGAGTGCCTCGAGCAGTTCGCTCGACGTGAGGCCGAACTTGCTGGCGTCGCCGCCGCTGTCCTCCCACTTGCCGCTGCCGGAGGTGCCGAGCTTGATGCGTATGCCTATCTTGGGGCGTATGTTGAGGCGCTTGGAGATCTCGGCGATGAGGTCCAGCTCGTTCATCTTCTCGATGACGAGGTATACGCGCTTGCCCATCTTCTGCGCCAGCAGCGCCAGCTCGATGTAGCTCGCGTCCTTGTAGCCGTTGCAGATTATGAGCGAGTCGTTCTCGGCGTTGACGGCGATGACGGCGTGCAGCTCGGGTTTCGAGCCCGCCTCGAGTCCGAGGTTGAACTTCTGCCCGTGGCTTATGACCTCCTCGACCACGGGGTGCATCTGGTTGACCTTGATCGGGTATACCGAGAAGCACTCGGCTTTGAAGCCGTACTCGGCCGCGGCCTTCTTGTAACAGCACGACATGCTCTCGATACGGTTGTCGAGGATGTCGGGGAAACGCAGCAGTACGGGTGCGCCGATGTCGCGCAGGGCCAGCTCGTCCATCACCTCCCGCAGGTCGATCTCGATGCCGTTCTTCTTCGGGGTGACCATTACGTGGCCCTTCTCGTTGATTCCGAAGTACGAGACGCCCCAGCCGTTGATGTTGTACATCTCGGCCGAATCCTCAATGTGCCATTTTTTCATTTCTCGCCAAGGGTTTCTTTTGCGTGTTATGCTTGTTAAAGGTAAATTTATGCAAAGATATTAAGTTTTGCGGAATTGGGGCATAAATCGCACCCAACTTGTGCCCTCTGCGCGATATTCTCGCGCCCTGCAGTCCGAAACGGGGTGCTGCGGGCCGGCCGTGACGTTATTCCCGCACATCGTCCGTCTCCTCTTGGGTCCCGACGGGCCGGCGTTCGTAGGCGTCTATCATCGAGCGGCGGGTGCGGTTGACGATCTTCGCACCTGTTGTGGCGGCGTAGTCGCGCAGCACCTCGTGTCCGCGGAAGAGCTCGGCCGTCTCGGCCAGATACGATGCCATGGTATAGGGCTGCGGCGGCTCCGTCGCATTGACGTATATCGGTTCCGCGGCGGGGGTGCCGTCGTCGTAGTAGTGGCTTTTGATGCGGCAGAGGCGGTTCCGCTCGTCGACGCAGAGCCCCTCGAGCAGCGTGTGGTCCACACCGTAGAGTTCTATGAGGCGGTATCCGAGCAGCAGGGCGATGAACTCGCCGTTCTGCACCACGGTGCCGAAGTTGCCCGAGCCGAGGCCGTGGCGGTAGCACCAGAACTCCACGCTGCGGAAGCCGCGGAACACTGTCGTATGGAAGGGTACGATACGCACGTTGGGGTTGGGCACGGCGGCGCGGTAGTCGAACCGCTCGGGGTTGTAGTATTGCACGTAGAGGTTCATGGGCCATGCTGTGCGGCTGTCGAGCGCCTTGTACAGCGCCTCGACGCGGCTGTTGCGGCCGCTGCGGCGGAAGAACTGCGGGTCCGAGATGACATAGTATTTCGGGCGCAGCGTTTCGAACTCCCCGCCGAGGGCGAAGAAGTTTACGGCCATGATGTCGCAAGCCGAGGCTTCGGCCTCACGGCGTATCGCGGGCATCTCGTGCTGCAGTGCGGGGCCGTTGCCGAGGATGGCGATGCGGCGCGCGGGGTTCATCGCTATGGCGCCGGCGCGGGCTACATGGTTGCGGAAATCCTCCTTCACGGCCATCGTGGCGAAGAAGAGGGCGGTGTCGAAGGTGTTGCGCAGGGCTTCGATTATTCGTAGTGACAGTCGCATCGGTGCGTATATTGCTGTTTTGCAAAACTAACAAAATATCCCTAATTTTGCAATCATACCGCCCTGCGGGGCCCTGCTTGCGCCATATTCGGCGTGTGTGCGGGGTGCAGTGCGTCGGGGCTGTGTCTACGGTTTATGGACGGTACCAATTCAAGTGCGGCGGCGAGCCGGCCGCAGTGCGACATATCGGTTGTGATACCACTTTACAACAAGGCGGCGGAGATCGCGCGTGCCGTGCGCTCGGTCCTTGCGCAGACGCTCCCGCCGCGCGAGGTGATCGTTGTGGACGACGGCTCGACGGACGGCAGTGCCGATGTGGTCGATAGTATCGCATCGCCTCTGGTGCGGATAGTGCGGCAGTGTAACCGCGGCGTGAGCGCCGCCCGCAACCGCGGCATCGCGATGGCCTCGGGACGCAATGTGGCCCTGCTCGACGGCGACGACCGCTGGCAGCCGGAGTATCTGGAGTGTGTGGCGGCGCTGATCGCCCGCTTCCCCGACTGCGGCGCCTACGGCACGGGGTTCATGGTCGACACCGGCGGCCGCCTTACCGCGGGAGATACCCCGCGGGAGGAGGGCGTTGTCGACTTCTTCCGCGAGTCGATGTCGCGTTATGTGCTGATCCCGTCGGCCGCGACGCTGCGGCGTGACCTCGTCATGGATGCCGGCGGCTTCCCCGAGGGCATGCGCATGGGCGAGGACCAATGGCTCTGGACCGTTCTGGCGCGCCGCGCCGCCGTCGCCTTCACGCCGCGGCCGCTGGCCGTATATTCGCGTACGGCGTCGAACCGTTCGGCCGCGATATTCCGTCCCGAGCATACGGCACGTTCCTTTTACGAGTTGTACGACCCTGCGGCAGCGGATCTGAGCAACGAATATATCGCCCGTGTGGCTCTGGGCAAGGCCCTCGTACAGAGTGCCGGCGGCGACACCGCCTCGGCCGCCGAGGTGCTGCGGTTCTTCTCCTACAACCGCCTGTCGCGCCGCATAGCCTTGAAGGTGCGGGTGCTGAATGCCCTGCCCCGCAGTATGCGCCCGGCGGTGATGGCGGCGTACAACCGCTTGGCATGGATTGTGGCGCGCAAGGGACTTTAGCGCGGGTACCGATATAAAAGCAGCCCCCGAAACCCGGTGTTTCGAGGGCTGTTGCATTATTGTCGTATCTTATCCGCGGTTGAGGCCGGCCGCCACGATCGCCTCGGCGAGGGTGAAGTCGTCGGGGTTGTCTATGTCGGTGCTCTCGATACGGTCGGTGACGGCGACATAGGGGCGGTCGCCGATACGTCTGCGGCTGTCGCGCCACAGCCCGCGTCCGAAGACGAAGAAAGCCGACGTCTCGGCATAGACCGGTTCGAGCTCCTGCGTGCGGGGCACGTGGGTGAGCGAGTAGTTGAGCGGCCGGCCGCCGTACCATGCGAAGGTCTGGATGCGCGCGGCGCTGAAGGCCGAGTCGTACTCGCCGCCCTGCACCCGCGCCACGGCCTCCTCGATGGTCTGCGGCCGTATGAAGGGCGAGGTGGCGTGCGCCAGAACGTATATGTCGGCCTCGACCTCGCGGGTGAAGGCGTCGTATATCTGCCCGCCGAGGGTGGTGTCGCTGTCGAGGGCGGTGTCGCGCCGCAGCAGCGTCACGCCCTGCGGCAGCAGCGGCGCGATGGAGGCATCGCTGCAGTAGACATACGTCTCGTCGATGTTGCGCACCTGCCGCAGCGTCTCCAGAATGTATGTCATCAGGGGGCGCCCGCCCAGCGGCCGCAGGTTCTTGCCCGCGACGCGGCTGCTGTTGAGGCGTATGGGTACGAATGCTACGGTTTTCATGGATTCGTCGTTTCTGTGGGTTGATACTTGTACGCTCTGCCGGCTGTCCGCTGTGCCGTCACTGTACGAGCAGGTTGCAGCCCCGCACGTCGGCCCCCGTGAGGCGACCCTCGACGGTGAAGGTGCCGTCGGCGAAGGTGCGGCCCACGTCCTGTGTCGAGATGAAGGCGCACGAGCGTAGGTTGCCGAGGTCCGTGATGTCGATGGCGCCGCGCGAACCCGCGGGCAGCGTCGACAACGGGTCGTTGACGTCGCGCACCGTGACACGCATCCACTCCGGCGCGCGGAAGATGCCGCCGCCCGACGAATAGGCCTGCGACGTAAGCTCCGCCATGCCGTACTCCGAGTGTATCGTCTCGACGCCGAAGGCCTCGGTGAGGATGGCGTGGAACTCCGCCTTGGGCAGTTCGCGCCGCCGTCCCTTCATGCCGCCCGTCTCCATGACTATGGTGTCGTGCAGTTTCGGGGCGTAGCGTTCTGCAAGGTCCCACAGGGCGTAGCTTACGCCGAGCAGTATCTTGCGGCGCGGGTCGCGCGACATGTCGTCCAGCAGCTTGCCGTAGTCGTCGAGGTAGAAGCCGCCCGAGCCGCTGCGGGCGATGAGCCGGTCGACCATGTATACGAGCGACGACCCTTCGCGCTGGAGGTAGTTGGGCAGCAGACCGTAGATGCTCCACTGCGACGCCGGCCCGTAGAAACGCTCGAACGAGGCGGTGAAGTCGCGCTCGTAGACCGTAAGGTCGGCCATGTAGTGGCGCGACGGCGTCGTGGCGCCCGTGTTGCTCGAGGTAAAGACCTTCTGCGGCTCGCCCTCGCCGCAGTATATGCGCTGCGTCTTGAAGAGTTCGATGGGCAGGTGGGGTATCTCCGCCGCCCGCCGCACCTCGCGCGGATCGATCTCCATAAGCGCGAGATAGCGGGCGTAGGGCTCGCACGCGGCCGCCTGAAAGCGGAAGACGTCGAGGGCGGCGCGGTCGAATGCCTCGGCCGAGTCTATTCGCAGTATGTCGTCTATTCCGATCATGTCGTGATATGGGGAACGGGGGCCTGCACCCTGCCGGCAGGCGGGCGCGTCGTCCCGCATGTTCCTACACACCCGAAAGGAGGTGCGTCAATGTACGGCTGACACACCTCCCTCGGACTGTGGTAGAGTTTTCAGTTACTTCTTACCCTTGGGGGCAAGTATCATGTTCATCTTCTTGCCGTCGAGCTTGGGCATCATCTCCACCTTGGCGATATTCTCCAGATCGGTGGCGAAGCGCAGCAGCAGGATTTCGCCCTGCTCCTTGAAGACGATCGAGCGGCCGCGGAAAACCACATAGGCCTTGACCTTGGCTCCCTCGTTGAGGAAGTTCTCGGCATGCTTGAGCTTGAAGTTGTAGTCGTGGTCGTCGGTCTGCGGGCCGAAACGTATCTCCTTGACTACGACCTTCACCTGCTTGGCCTTGATCTCCTTGGCCTTGCGTTTCTGCTGGTAGAGGAACTTCTGGTAGTCGGCAATGCGGCATACGGGAGGATCGGCCTTGGGCGAGATCTCGATCAGGTCGAGCTCCATCTGCTCGGCCATGGCTATGGCCTGCCGTACCGGTATGACGAGGTTGGGCTCGACGTTCTCGCCCACCACGCGCACCATAGGTGCCGTGATCTCGTGGTTGATACGGTTGGGGTTCTCCTTTTCGGGACGTCTGCCTCGGAGTCCTGCGTTGTTCTGGTTTCCCCCGCCCTGATAGGGCTTCGGCGGGAAAGGTTTTTGTGTTATTGCCAAGTTTGTAACTGTTGGTTTATAATGTTGTTATATCTACTTGCGGCGCATGTCAGGCGCGGCCCTGCGAGGCTGTTTCGGCATCGACCAGCTCCTTGATGTGATTGCAGAATGCGTCGAGCGTCATCGAACCCTTGTCGCCCTCGCCCTGTACGCGCAGCGATACGGTGCGTTCGTTCTGCTCCTTCTCGCCCACGATGAGCAGGAAGGGTATGCGTTTGAGCTCGTTGTCGCGGATCTTGCGGCCGATCTTCTCGTTGCGGTCGTCGATCTGTGCGCGCACGTCATGTTGCGTCAGGTAGTCGACCACCTCGGCGGCGTAGTCGTTGTACTTCTCCGATATGGGGAGTACGACGGCTTGGTCGGGTGCCAGCCACAGGGGGAACTTGCCCGCCGTATGCTCCAGCAGCACGGCCACGAAACGCTCCATCGACCCGAAGGGGGCGCGGTGGATCATGATCGGGCGGTGGAGTTTGTCGTCGGCGCCCTTGTACGTCAGGTCGAAGCGCTCGGGCAGGTTGTAATCCACCTGTATGGTGCCGAGCTGCCAGTTGCGGCCCAGCGCATCCTTCACCATGAAGTCGAGCTTCGGGCCGTAGAAGGCTGCCTCGCCCGTGACGACGGTAGTCTTGAGGCCCTTGTCCTCGGCCGCCTTGATGATGGCCGACTCGGCCTTCTCCCAGTTCTCGTCCGAGCCGATGTACTTCTCCTTGTTGTTGGGGTCGCGCAGCGACACCTGTGCCGTATACTGGTCGAATTTCAGCGTGCGGAAGATGTAGAGCACGATGTCGATGACCTTCTCGAACTCCTCGAGCAGCTGGTCGGGGCGCACGAAGAGGTGGGCGTCGTCCTGCGTGAAGCCGCGCACGCGCGTTAGCCCGTGCAGCTCGCCCGACTGCTCGTAGCGGTATACGGTGCCGAACTCTGCCAGACGTATGGGCAGGTCCTTGTACGAACGGGGCTTGCTGCGGTAGATCTCGCAGTGGTGCGGGCAGTTCATCGGCTTGAGCAGGTACTCCTCGCCCTCATAGGGGGTATGTATCGGCTGGAACGAATCCTTGCCGTACTTGGCGTAGTGTCCCGAGGTGACATAGAGGTCCTTGTTGCCTATGTGTGGCGTTATGACCTGCAGGTAGCCGTACTGCTTCTGTATCTGGCGCAGGAACCGCTCCAGACGGTCGCGCAGCTCGGCGCCCTTGGGCAGCCACATGGGCAGGCCCTGACCTACGCGCTGCGAGAACATGAAGAGCTCGAGGTCCTTGCCCAGCTTGCGGTGGTCGCGTTTCTTGGCCTCCTCCAGAAGCACGAGGTACTCGTCGAGCATCGACTTCTTGGGGAACGATATGCCGTATACGCGGGTGAGCATCTTGTTCTTCTCGTTGCCGCGCCAATAGGCTCCGGCCACCGATGTCAGTTTCACGGCCTTGATGAGACCCGTGTTGGGGATGTGCGGGCCGCGGCACAGGTCGGTGAAGGCGCCGTTGGTATAGAATGAGATGGTGCCGTCCTCCAGATCGCGGATAAGCTCCACCTTGTATTGGTCGTTCTTCTCGGTGAAGGTCTTCAGGGCGTCGGCCTTCGACACTTCGGTACGCACGAGCTGCTCCTTGTTGCGGGCGAGCTCCTGCATCTTCTTCTCTATTGTCGGCAGGTCCGCCTCGGTGATGGGCACCGGAGAGTCGACGTCGTAGTAGAATCCGTTTTCGATTGCGGGGCCGATACCGAACTTGATACCCGGGTAGAGGGCCTCGAGGGCCTCGGCCAGCAGGTGCGACGAGGTGTGCCAGAAGGCGTGCTTGCCCTCGGCGTCGTCCCACTTGTAGAACTTCACCGCGGCATCCTCCTCGATGGGGCGGGTCATGTCGACCGTCGTCCCGTTTACCGATGCGGCCAGAGAGTCGGCAGCTAAACGAGGGCTGATACTCTCGGCTACTTGGTAAGCCGTTGTTCCCTTCTCGAATTCGCGCTGCGAACCGTCGGGAAAAGTGATCTTGATCATAATACTTCTTTTAATTATGTTTTGCAACCTGCGGCGCTTCCACAATTACGAGACGGAATACGTCGCTCCGGTCGCGGTTTTCTGCTTTTATTATCTTCCTCTCCCTTACCGCCCTTGGCCTCCCTTGTTCTCCCGGTCTTCCTTGGTCTTCCTTGTTCTTCCTTGTTCTCCCGGTCTTCCTTGGCCTCTCTTGTTTCTCCCTGCTTCTCTTGGCCTGCCGCCGGACCTATTCTGTGCTTGTCACTCCGGTCCTCTGCCCGAAGCCATTCCCTTGCGTGGCCGGCGCGGCTATTTGGAGGGGTGGCGTATGACCGACACCGCGAGGCACACTCCCGATACGGCCATTGCGACAAAGGTTATAACCATTGCCATACTCAACCTGCGGCCCTCGGCGATATACCCGTAAAGTGCATATCCCAAACCAAATGCCGCGACCGCGACTATGATGCAGCCGAGTATGAGCAGCGAGCGTCGGGCTCTTTCTATCCTGTTCTCCATATATCGGGTCTTTTTGGGACGGTTTGCAGGGTATCGGGTATATGCGATACTGCACTAATCCTCCTCCGTTTCGGGGAGTTTGAGGTCCTTGACCGAGACGTCGCGCCCCTTGTCGCGCTCGAAGCGCTGCAGCGGGTTGCGCGTCCACTCGGCCCAGCGGCGGCGGTTGCGGACTATGTCCATGGCCGTATATATGGCGTTGCGCATCGACTGCGGGTCGGCCTGCGCCTTGCCGGCGATGTCGTATGCGGTGCCGTGGTCGGGCGAGGTGCGCACGGCCGCGAGCCCGGCCGTGAAGTTGACGCCGTCGGGCGAGAGGGTCTTGAACGGGGTGAGCCCCTCGTCGTGGTACATGGCCAGCACGGCGTCGTAGCAGGCGTATGTGCCGCTGCCGAAGAACCCGTCGGCGGGGAAGGGCCCGAAGGCGAGCACACCCTGCCCGAAGGCCTGCTCGATGGCGGGTTTTATGATGTCGCGCTCCTCGTCTCCGAGCATGCCGCCCTCGCCCGCATGGGGGTTGAGCGCCAGCACGGCGATGCGCGGCTCGACGATGCCGAAGTCGCGTATGAGCGACTCGCGCAGCACGCCCAGCGCCTCGACTATACGCTCCTGCGAGAGGCTGCGGCTCACCTCCGTCATGGGGATGTGTATGGTCACGAGCCCCACGCGCAGGCGGTCGCTGCACATTATCATCATGGGCCGCCCCTCGAAGCGGGCGGCGAAGTATTCCGTGTGTCCCGTGTAGCGGAAGGCGTCGCTCTGCGCCGTCTCCTTGTTTATGGGGGCGGTGACGATGGCGTCGATACGGCCTGCCTTGAGGTCGGCCACGGCGGCGTCGAGGGCGTCGACGGCGGCCCTGCCCGCCTCGGGCGAAGGCACTCCCGCCTCGATGTGCAGGTTCTCGTCGCCGCACTCCACCAAATTGACCTTGCCGCGGCGCGCCTCCTCGGCCGACGCCGCGGGGGTGAGCTGCGCACGGTCCTCCTCGTCGAGCGTGGCGGCGTAGTATGCCGCGGCTTTCGACGAGCCGTAGATCACGGGGGTGAACAATTCGGCGATACGTGCGTCGGCGAAGGTGCGGAGGATGACCTCCCAGCCTATGCCGTTGGTGTCGCCTTGGGTAATTCCTATCTTGAGTCTGTAATCCGACATTCTGTTCAACGGTGTTTTCAACCAGCAAATATATAAACAATTTCCGAACATCGCTCCATAAAACCGGCGGAATCGTCTGTCAAACGATTATTTGGGGCTGCCGAGGGCGGGTATCCCGCCGAGGCGGCGGGGCGTATGCACGGGGTGCGCGCGCGGAGTGCGGTGTGTCCGCTAACGGCTGCGGGGCATG
>CASFQF010000022.1 GCA_949296635.1 uncultured Alistipes sp.
CGTTCCGCTACTACATCATCGAGGTTAACCCGCGCGTGTCGCGTTCGTCGGCTCTGGCATCGAAGGCGAGCGGCTTCCCCATCGCGCGCGTCAGCGCCAAGATAGCCGTGGGCCTCACGCTCGACGAGATACGCATAGCTAACACGCCCGCCTGCTTCGAACCCGCACTCGACTACGTCGTGACGAAGGTGGCGCGCTTCCCCTTCGACAAGTTCAGCGACGCCTCTAACGAGCTGGGCACGCAGATGAAGGCTACGGGCGAGGTGATGAGCATCGGCCGCACGTTGGAGGAGAGCCTCCTGAAGGCCGTACGCTCGCTCGAGACGGGCGTATGCCACATCTACCACAAGAAATTCGACAACTATACCGTAGAGACGCTTTTGGAGTATATCCGCAAGGGGACGGACGACCGCCTCTATGCCATAGCACAGCTCATACGCAAGGGTGTCGACCTGCTCATCATATACAACCACACCAAGATCGACATGCTCTTCCTCGAGAAGTTCAAGAACATCGTCGAGATGGAGAAGACGGTAGCCGCAGCCAAGGGCGATGCCGGCGTGCTGCGCGAGGCCAAGCGCATGGGCTTCAGCGACAAGTATATCGGCCAGCTGTGGGGCATGAGCGAATCGGAGATATTCCTGCTGCGCCGCAGGGAGGGCATCTTCCCCGTATACAAGATGATAGACACCTGCGCCGGCGAGTTCGCCTCGTACGTGCCCTACTTCTACTCGACCTACGAGCAGGAGAACGAATCGACCGTAAGCAGCCGCAAGAAGATTCTGGTGCTCGGATCGGGCCCCATACGTATCGGGCAGGGCGTGGAGTTCGACTACTCGACGGTACATGCAATATGGACGATCAAGGATGCCGGCTACGAGGCCATCATCATCAACAACAACCCCGAAACCGTATCTACCGACTATACGATCAGCGACAAACTCTATTTCGAGCCGCTGACGGTCGAGGACGTGATGAACGTCGTCGAGCTGGAGAAGCCTGACGGCATCGTGGTATCGCTCGGCGGACAGACAGCCATAAATCTGGCCGAGCCGCTGTCGAAACTCGGAGTGAAGATCATCGGTACGGACATCGACGCCATAAACAACGCCGAGGACCGCAAGCTCTTCGAGAACATCATGAACAAGGTCGGCATACCGCAGCCCGAAGCCGAGGCCGTGACCGACATCGAAGCCGGTGTTGCCGCCGCCAACCGCATCGGCTACCCCGTGCTGGTACGCCCGAGTTTCGTACTCGGAGGCCGCGCCATGCAGATAGTAGGCAACGAGGAGACGCTGCGCCACTACCTGCGCTCGGCCGTGGAGATAAACGAGAAATCGCCCGTGCTTGTCGACAAGTATATCATGGGCAAGGAGCTCGAGGTGGATGCCATATGCGACGGTAAGGATGTCTTTATCCCGGGAATCATGGAGCACGTCGAGCGTACGGGCATACACTCGGGCGACAGCATCAGCGTCTACCCCACCTTCAGTGTGAGCCAGCAGGTGAAGGATACCATCATCGAATATACCAAGCAGCTGGGTCTGGCCATCGGTATCGTGGGCCTGTTCAACATACAGTTTATCGTCGACGGCAACGACAAGGTGTACGTCATAGAGGTGAACCCGCGTTCGTCGCGTACGGTGCCCTTCCTCTCGAAGTCGACGGGCGTGCCCATGGCCAAGATCGCCACGCTGGTCATCCTCGGCCACTCGCTGCGCGAGCAGGGCATAACCGAGGTCTACCACAAGGAGCGGAGCCGCTGGTTCGTCAAGTCGCCGGCATTCTCGTTCGCCAAGATCCGCGGCGTGGATTCATACCTCTCGCCCGAGATGAAGTCTACGGGCGAGGCCATAGGCTACGACAAGAGCCTCACGCGCGCGCTCTACAAGTCGCTGCAGTCGTCGGGCATGACCGTGGCAAACTACGGTACGATCTTCGTCACCATCGCCGACCAAGACAAGGAGCGTGCGCTGCCTCTGATACGCCGTTTCTATAATCTAGGATTCAACATCGAGGCCACGAAGGGCACGTGCGAGTTCCTGCGCAGCCACGGCATACGCACACGCCACCTGCGCAAGTTGAGCGAGGGCAGCACCGAGATATACGACTCGCTGCGCAAGGGCCATGTAACGTACGTGATCAACACCATCGACGTCAACCAGCACAGCACCCGCCGCGACGGCTACGACATACGGCGCGCCGCCGCCGAGAACAACGTGACGATATTCACGGCGCTGGAGACGGTCAGCGTACTGCTGGACGTGCTGGAGGAGATCACACTCGGAGTATCAACCATAGATGCCGAATAGCACCATGTACAAGAAGGGAACATACCGTATAGTGTCGAACGAACCCCTCACGCCTGCGGTCTACCGCATGGTCGTCGAGGGCGGCACGCAGTGGATAACACGCCCCGGACAGTTCGTCAATATCGAGCTCGACGGGTTCTACCTGCGGCGCCCCATCTCGGTATGCGACTATACGGAGAACACGATCACCCTCATATACAAGGTCGTGGGACGCGGCACAGAGGCGATGAGCCGCATGGAGGCAGGTCACGGACTCGACATGCTGACGGGACTCGGCAACGGCTTCGATGCCGATGCCGAATGTCGCCGTCCGCTGCTTGTGGGCGGCGGCGTGGGAGTCCCCCCGCTCTACCGTCTGGCGAAGGAACTGATAGCCCGCGGACGCAAGGTGAGCGTGGTGCTTGGCTTCAACACCGCCTCGGAGGTGTTCTATGCCGACGAGTTCCGCGCTTTGGGCGCGGAGGTATATGTCTCGACTGCGGACGGTTCGCTCGGCGTCAAGGGGTTTGTCACGGACGCCATACGCGAAAAGGGAATAGCGTTCGACTATTTCTATGCCTGCGGTCCCCTGCCCATGCTGCGGGCGTTGAGCCTCTCGTGCACCGTATCGGGCGAGTTGAGTTTCGAGGAGCGTATGGGCTGCGGATTCGGCGCCTGCATGGGCTGCAGCTGCAAGACGCTCACAGGCAACAAACGCATCTGCAAGGACGGGCCCGTGATGAAACGCGAGGAGATAATATGGTAAAGGAGGTATCTATGGCAAACGATTTAGATCTCACTGTGGAGTTGTGCGGCGTGGCGCTGGACAACCCCGTCATCCCCGCCAGCGGCACCTTCGGGTTCGGCCGCGAGCACAATGAATTCTACGACATAAACATTTTGGGAGCACTCTCGTTCAAGGGCACCACGCGCGAGGCGCGTTTCGGCAACCCGACGCCGCGTATCGCCGAATGCCGCGCCGGCATGATCAACTCGGTCGGCCTGCAGAACCCGGGCATCGACGCCGTCATCGCCGAGGAGCTCCCGCACCTGCGGTCGATATTCCGCAAGCCTATCATCGCCAACATCAGCGGTTTCTCGGTCGGCGAGTACGCCGAATGCTGCGCCAAGATCGACCGCGAGGAGCAGGTGGAGATAATCGAGGTGAACGTCTCGTGCCCCAACGTACACAACGGGGGCATGAGTTTCGGCACCGACTGTACGGCCGCCGCCGAGGTGACGCGCGCCGTGAAGGCGGTGACAACGAAACCCGTATTCATCAAGCTCAGTCCCAACGTCACCGACATCGTCTCGATAGCCTTGGCATGCGAGGAGGCCGGCGCCGACGGCATTTGCCTCATAAACACGCTGCTCGGCATGCGTATCGACACCCTGCGCCGCCGCCCCGTCATAGCCAACACGATGGGAGGGTTCTCGGGGCCCGCGGTCTTCCCCGTCGCGCTGCGCATGGTATATCAGGTTGCGGCGGCATGCAAGGTTCCCGTCATGGGCTGCGGCGGCGTGGAGAGCGCCTCGGACGTAATCGAGATGATGATGGCCGGAGCTACGGCCGTACAGGTCGGGGCTGCAAACCTGAAGGACCCCTATGCATGCAAACGCATCATCGAGGATCTGCCCCGCGAGATGCAGCGCTTGGGCATTACACGACTGAAAGACATCATAGGAGCGGCACAGAAATAATAGTGCCATCCGGTCCCGCAAAAGACGGCTGTCGCCATAAGTGACGGCCGTCTTTGCATTGTTATCCAAATAACACATACACAAAGAGGTAAAAGTGCGGCCGAGAGCCCGGGAACCCCGTTTTTGTGATGAATGAGCCCTATCCTGTGACGAAAATTCCGCCGCCGATTCTTTCAGTAAGGGGTTGATGGCGTACCTTTGCGCAGGTTTTTTAAGAATATTTAGTATTGATGAAAGGTTTGAAAATCGCGGTACTCGTGAAACAGGTTACCGATACCCGCGAGACGGTGGAGGCAACGGTCGGAGCCGACGGCACGATCGACCGCAATGCCCTGCCGGCTATCTGCAATCCCGACGATCTGAACGCCCTTGAACAGGCGCTCCGCATCAAAGACCGTATCGACGGGAGCCAAGTAATATTGATAAGCATGGGGCCGCAGCGCGCCGAAGAGGTGCTGCGCGACGGCATATACCGCGGTGCCGACGAGGGGATCCTCCTCTCCGACCGCCGCTTTGCCGGTGCCGACACCATGGCCACGTCGTATGCGCTGGCAATGGCGGCTCAGAAAATAAGCCCCGATCTGATACTCGCAGGACGCCAGTCTATCGACGGCGACACGGCCCACGTGGGCCCGCAGACGGCACAGTGGCTCGGATGGCCGCAGGTGACATACGCCGAGCAGGTCACCCCCTGCGAGGATGGACGCATAGAGATCCGCCGCATCTCGGATGACGAGACGGAGGTCGTACGCACCACACTGCCCGCGGTCGTCACCGTCGGCGGCAGCGGCGCGGCCGAGTGCCGTCCGTGCAACGTGCGCCGCATACTCGACTACAAGAAACAGCCGGTGACCGTATGGACGGCCGACGATCTGGGCGGGGACGCCGCCCGCTACGGCTTGGGCGGTTCGCCCACACAGGTGGTGAAGAGCCGCACCATCGTCGCCGAACACAAGGACACCGAATGGGTGGCAAGCGACGAAAGCGCACTGTCGGAGTTTGTCGCACGGCTTGTCGAGAGCCACATTGTCGAATAGGATTTAAGCGTAGAGAAATGAACAAAGTCATGATATTCTGCCAGACGCGCGGCGGCGCCTTGAGCGAGGTGAGTCTGGAACTTCTTACCAAAGGGCGGCGTCTGGCCGCCGAGACGGGCGGCGAGCTCGAAGCCCTCATCATAGGCGGCCGCACGGCGCATCTGGCCGAAGAGGCCTGCCGCTACGGCGCAGTCAAGGTATTCTGTGCCGAGGATGAGCGTCTGAATGATTACCTCACGCTGCCTTATGTCCGCATAGCGAAACATGTCGTCGAGGCCGAACAGCCCGACATCTTTTTGGCCGGAGCCACATCCGTAGGGCGCGATATGGCCCCGCGCCTTGCCGCAGAACTGGGATGCGGACTCACGGCCGACTGCACGGCGCTCGAACTCGGAGACTGCTCGTATCGGGGCAATGAATACAAAGGTGTGTTGAAGTGCATCCGCCCGAGCTTCGTAGCCAACCAGCTTACGACCATAATATCGCCCTCGGCACGCCCGCAGATGGCCACCATACGCGAGGGCGTTATGGCCAAGGAACCGCTCGGGAAGCCCGTACAGGGCAAATGCATCATGGTAGACACGACGGCGCTGCTCAAGAAAGAAGACTTCGCCGTCTCGATCATCGAGAAGACGGCGCGCGAACGCGGCGTAGACCTCAAGTCGGCCAAGGTGATCGTCGCCGGCGGCTACGGCATGGGCAGCGCCGAGAACTTCGAAGTGTTGTTCCGCCTTGCCGAAGTGCTGGGCGGCGAGGTGGGCGCCACCCGCGCCGCCATCGACGCCGGATATGTCGGCGGCTACGAGCGCATGATCGGACAGACGGGAATCACCGTGCGTCCGAAGTTATATATCGCCTGCGGTATCTCGGGGCAGGTGCAGCACACCGTCGGCATGGACAAGTCGGCCTGCATCATCTCGATAAACTGCGACGCGGAGGCCCCCATACACCGTATCGCCGACTACGCCATCGTGGGCGACGCCGTGCAGACGGTCGAGCGCATGATCGCACTCATCAAAAACAACAGACGTTAGGAGGAGAACCATGAACAATTTCTATAAGGACAACGACAGGCTGAAGCGTCAGATGACGCACCCGATGATGAAGCGCATCGTCGCGCTCAAGGAGGATGGCTATACGCAGAGCCGCGAGTACCGTTCGGCGCCGGAGAACTTCAACGACGCCATAGATTCATACGACAAGGTGATGGAGGTTATGGGCGAGATATGTGCCGGCACCATCGCACAGAACGCTTACGACGTCGACGCCGAAGGCCCGCACTGCGAGCACGGCCGTGTGACGTACGCCTCGGGCACGCAGCGCAACCATGAGATGCTTACCCGTTCGGGTTTGTACGGTTTGACGCAGCCGCGCCGCTACGACGGGCTCAACTTCCCGACCGTGCTGTTCGTAATGGCCTCGGAGATGGTGGCCCGCGCCGACGCAGGCTTCTGCAACATCTGGTCCCTGCAAGGGTGCGTGGACATCATACGCGAGTTCGGCGACGAGGATCTCAAGGCGGAGTTCATACCCCGCATTGCGTGCGGTGCCACCTGCTCGATGGACCTCACCGAACCGGATGCAGGCAGCGACCTGCAGTCGGCCATGCTGAAAGCCACGTGGAGCGAAGAACGCGGCATGTGGCTGCTGAACGGCGTCAAGCGCTTTATCACCAACGGCGACGCAGACATAAAACTTGTCCTGGCCCGTTCCGAAAGCGGCACGGCCGATGCCCGCGGACTGTCGTGCTTCGTCTACGACCGCAGCTGGGGCGGCGTCACCGTTCGCCGCATCGAGCACAAGATGGGTATCAAGGGCTCGCCTACATGCGAGCTGGCATTCAACGACGCTCCGGCCAAACTGCTCGGCTCACGCGGCTTGGGGTTGATAAAGTACGTAATGTCGATGATGAACGGCGCACGCCTCGACATCGGCGCACAGTCGGTCGGCATCATGGAGGCGGCCCTGCGTGAGGCGGTACGTTATGCCAACGAACGCCGCCAGTTCGGTGTGCCCATCGCCACCTTCCCCGCCGTATACTCGATGCTCGGCCGCATGCAGGCCAAACTCGACGGCTCGCGCGCCCTGCTCTACGAGACGGCAAGGTATGTCGACATCGCCAAGACTCTGGCGGCGAAAAGCGACCTTACGGATGACGAGCGCGCCGAGATGCGCCGCGCCTCGAAATATGCCGACATGTTCACCCCGATGCTCAAACTCATGGCCGGCGAGTATTCGAACGAAGTAGCCTACGACGCCGTGCAGGTATACGGAGGCTCGGGTTTCATCAAAGAGTTCCCCGTCGAGCGGCTCTACCGTGATGCCCGCGTCACGACCCTGTACGAGGGTACGTCGCAGATGCAGGTCGTGGCCGCCGCACGCTATGCCGCCAGCGGCGTGCTGCTCAACCGCATACGCGAGTACGAGGCCGATGCCGCCGTGCTGGACATAGGCGTCAAGGCCAAGGTCCGCCTGCGCAAGATGACCGACGAGTTCGAACGCATGTGCGAAGCCGTGGCGGCGATGGATGGCGACGCCAAGTCGTACCACGCCCGCGATCTGGTGGAGACGGGTGCGCGCATCGTCATAGCCTACCTGCTGATGATGGATTCGAAGAGCGACGACCGCGCCGCACTGTCGGCATCGGTATATCTCGACATGGCCGAGGCGCAGAACCTGCAGGCCGCGGCCGCCATAACCGCCGGAGGCGGCAAGGAGCAGCTGGAGAACATGAAGGGCATGTTCCTCAAGAACGGCTGCGGCTGCAAATAGTGTTTCCAAGATACGTTTCACGACAAAAAGGGCGCCGGTTGTTCCGGCGCCCTTTTTGTCGTACCCCGCGCTGCAACCGGCACTGTACCGCCCCTATACGGCATTGCTGCGGCGATAATTGTGCGGCTGGCAGCCCGTCACCTTCTTGAAAAGGCGGCAAAAGTATGAGACGTCCTCGTATCCCAAGGCCAGAGCCACGTTCTTGACCGTCGCCTCCTGCGTGACAAGCATGAGCTGTGCTCGTTCCACCTTTTTACGGATGATGTACTTTTGAGGCGTCACTCCCGTCTCCTTTCTGAAAAGCCGGATAAAATGGTCTTTCGACAGGCATGAACCGCGCACCATCGTCTCCAAGTCTATGGACTCGAAAATGTGCTTCTGGATATGGTCTATGGCCTGCTCGATGCGTTCATCCTTGGTGACGACCTTCGGACGGGCGAACTTGAACAGGCGCGACAACAGCTGGTAGACTATGCCCCGCGATTCCACCTTGTCGCACAAGGCCCGCTGACGGTTCTTCCGGAGCTCCTGTTCGAGGGTCGGGTTATTGTCGTAGGTATCGGGATTGGAACTTGCCAGTTTCATGTGGGGATTGATCTGCGCAAGACGCGCAAACAGCATGCGGTCGATCCCGCCGGCTTCGAGTTCGAACGGAAAATCCCATTGGTCGAGGATGTTCGATTCGTATTCCTCGTATATATGGATATAATAATGTATGAACCGGCTGTCGCATACGTAACTGTGGGTTGTGAAGGCCGGTATGAAATAGAGATGGTCGGGCTTGAGACATAGCGTCGTCTGCGGCAGCACCACTTGCGCCGACCCCTCGGTGGTATAGTAGAGGCGGTGGAACGGGCTGTTGACATTTTTCCAATTCCAATCGGCATTGTGGACGGCCAACCCTACGTTGAGCACGAGCGGGTGCAATCGGTCTATGAATGAAGCCATGTGTCGGTGGTAAGCAGTTTCGTTATCCAAAGTTATGAATTTTGCCGGACGTAACACCAATATCTGCACGAAACTGCGGCAGGCGCCGGCCTTATTTGCGCTTTTAGGCGGAAACGGATGCAAAATGTCGATATTGTCCTATAAAATATCGATAATATTCAACAATCGTTTCTCCGACAAGGGTTAATTTTGTATATGGCAATAAAAACGTGTGGATCATGAAAAGGAGTGTTGTTTCCGTTATTTTGTTCCTGATGGCCGGAACGTTGTCGGCACAGGAATACAAGGTGCCGGTTTCGGAGAATGACGAGCCGATGATGGAGGGGGAATTCCAACCTACGTGGGAGTCGTTGGAAAATTACCGTGTGCCCGAGTGGTTCCGCAATGTCAAGTTCGGCATCTGGGCCCACTGGGGGCCGCAGTGCGTCGAAGGCTCGGGAGACTGGATGGCGCGCTCGATGTATATGGAAGGTTCGAATGAATACAAACATCATGTCGAGAATTACGGACACCCGTCAGAGGTGGGGTTCAAGGATATTATCCCCCTGTGGAAAGCCGAAAACTGGAATCCCGACGAACTTGTCGCCTACTATAAAAAGATCGGAGCGCAATACTTCTTCGCGCTGGGCAACCACCACGACAACATGGACCTGTGGGACAGCAAATATCAGCCGTGGAACTCCATGAACATGGGCCCCGAGAGGGATATTCTCGCCGAGTGGGAGAAGGCTGCCCGCAAGCATGGCCTCTATTTCGGCGTGAGCCTGCATGCCGACCATGCATGGACGTGGTACGAGCCATCGCAACGGCACGACACCGGCGGACCGAAGGCCGGCATACCGTATGACGGCAAACTGACGAAGGCCGACGGCACGTGCAAATGGTGGGAAGGCTACGACCCGCAGGACCTCTATGCCCAGAACCATCCGCTGAGCGAGAACAGCTGGGACAACAGCGCCATCCACGGCCAATGGGCTTGGGGCAACGGCGCCTGCCTGCCGACACAGGAGTATTGCACCAAGTTCTATAACCGTACGCTCGACGTAATTACAATCCCGACATGCTCTATTTCGATGTCACGGTCCTGCCGTTCTACCCCGCCAGCGACGCCGGATTGAAGATAGCGGCACATTTCTACAACCACAACATGGCGACGCACAAAGGCAAATTGGAGGCCGTGATGTTCGGGAAGATCCTCGACGAGAACCAGCGCAAGGCCTTGGTGTGGGATGTCGAACGCGGCGCCCCCAACGAGATACTCGAACAACCGTGGCAGTCGTGTTCGTGCATAGGAGGCTGGCACTACAACACCTCGATCTACGAAAACGACTGGTACAAATCCGCCGGCTACGTTGTAAGGCTGCTTGTCGACATAGTGAGCAAGAATGGCAACCTGCTGTTGAGCGTCCCGCTGCGTGCGGACGGCACCTTCGACGAAAAAGAGAAGAAGATACTCGACGAGTTCGGCGAGTGGATGAATATCAACAGCGAAGCCATCTACGACACGCGGCCGTGGACTGTATTCGGCGAGGGGCCCATAGCCGATTCGGATATACGCATCAACGCGCAAGGGTTCAATGAGGGTGCATACAGCAATGCGTCGGCACAGGAGATACGTTTCACGCAGACCGGAAAATACCTGTATGCAACGGTGCTGTCATGGCCCGACGAAAACAAGGTCGTGATAAAGTCGCTGGCCGAAGGCAGCGGGCTCTACAAAGACCGTATAAACAAGGTGGAGCTGCTGGGATACGGCAAGGTATCGTTCGAGCGGACGGAGGCGGGACTTGAGATCACCATGCCCGCAGGGGCGAAGCGCGTGATCGCCCCCGTATTCAGGATAAAGAAATAAAAAGCCATACGTCATGTCGGAAAAAGGTTTCATGGTTAGGAGTTATGACGGGCCGGTCAAGCGGTATTGCCAGACGCTGCATTTGAAAGACAATCCCGAACTGATCGCGGAATACAGACGTATTCACAGCCGTGAGGAGGCTTGGCCCGAGATTCGGGCCGGCATCCGCGCGGTCGGCATACTCGAAATGGAGATCTACATACTCGGCTCGACGCTGTTCATGATTGTCGAAACGCCCCTCGATTTCGATTGGGACGAGGCAATGGCCCGCTTGGCGCACCTGCCGCGACAGCAGGAATGGGAGGAGCATGTCGCACGCTTTCAGGAGTGCGCGCCGTCGAGCGCCTCTTCCGAAAAATGGAAGATGATGGAGCGCATGTTCTACCTGTATGACGATTGACCTGCTATGGATCATATTACAGATTACAGATCACATAACACGCAAACATGAGATCCTTCAAACGGTTCGGAATGGCCTGTGCCATGCTGTTTTTACGGTCTGCCGGCAAACGGCGCCGGACAGCCTACGGCGGCAGCACCGGCAAGTGTCTCCTTACAAAACCGATCGGGTGTGTTGGAGCGGCCGCCTATGGACGGCAGCGCTGTGAGGGTGCGGTTTGTAAGGGGTGACTCCGAGCCGCTTGAGGGGCCCGTGTCCACAGGAACCGTATACCTCACGCAATACCGCCGCGGAAATTATCTCGGCGCAGCCAAGCGGCCGCCGGAGGCAACAGCAGCCGGATTTAAAGTAAAATTCTGACAATAACAAATACAAATATCATGGAGTATTCGATTTGCGGGAAAACAGGCATGAAGGTGCCCCGCCTGAGTTTCGGGGCGTCGTCGCTGGGAGGCGTATTCCGGTCCATACGTGAGGCGGAGGCCATAGAGGCCGTATTCACGGCCGTGAACAACGGGTTGAATTTCATAGATGTATCGCCCTACTACGGCCATTACAAGGCCGAAACGGTTTTGGGCAAGGCACTCAAGGAGCTGCCGCGCGATACATATCTGCTGTCGACAAAGGTCGGGCGTTACGGCCATAACGGAGTCAACACGTGGGACTATTCGGGCAAGCGGGCCACGGAGAGTGTTTTCGAGAGCATGGAACGCCTGCATATCGATTACATCGACCTGATCAACGTGCACGACATCGAGTTCGCCGACCTGCAGCAGGTGGTGGATGAGACGCTGCCCGCGTTGGCGGCCCTGCGCGACAAGGGCGTCGTGGGACATGTCGGCATCACCGACCTGCAGTTGGAAAACCTACAGTGGGTTGTCGACCACGTACCGGCCGGTACGGTCGAGACGGTCCTCAACTTCTGCCATTACACGCTCAACGACGACAAACTCGCCGATTACATAGATTATTTCGAGACGAGGGGCATAGGCATAATAAACGCATCGCCGCTGTCGATGGGGCTGCTGACACAGCGCGGCGTGCCCGATTGGCATCCGGCTCCGACCCCGCTCGTCGAAGCGTGCAAGAGAGCTGCGGAGTACTGCAACGCGCATGGCTACCCTATCGAGAAACTCGCCATGCAGTACGCCGTAAGCAACCCGCGCATAAGCACCACGCTGTTCAGTTCCGCCAACCCGCAGAACGTACTCAAGAACCTGCGCTACATCGAGGAGCCGATAGATTGGGAGCTGGTTCGCAAGGTAAGGGAGATAATAGGCGACCAGCAGCGCGTAAGCTGGGCAAACTCGTGACGGCGGTATGAACAGAGTTATCATCGACGCGCACTCCCACTTGTGGCTGTGGCAGGATACCGTCGTGGACGGTATGCCGATACGCACACTCGAAAACGGCCGCTCACTGTTCATGGGCGAGGTGCGGCAGATGCTGCCGCCGTTTATGACCGACGGGCGCAATACGGCCGAGGTCTTCCTCTCCAATATGGACTATGCGCAGGTGGCGGCCGCCGTCGTCACGCAGGAGTTCATAGACGGCTTCCAGAACGACTATCTGGAACGGGTGGCGAAGAGATACCCCGACCGCTTCTTCGTATGCGGCATGTGCGAGTTCCGCAAGCCCGGGTTCTACGCACAGGCGGAGGAGCTGGCCGGCCGCGGGTTCAAGGCTGTAAAGATCCCCGCCCACCGTCTGATAACGCAGCACGGCAGGGTGTCGCTGACCGGAGACGAGATGATGCGTATGTTCCGCATGATGGAGAGCCGCGGCATGATCCTGTCGATAGACCTTGCGGACGACGACGTTCAGGCGGGCGAGATGGAGGAGATCCTCGCCGAATGCCCTGCCCTCAAGGTTGCCATCGGCCACTTCGGGATGGTTACGGGGCGCAATTGGCTGTCGCAGATACGGCTGGCACGCCATGAGAACGTACGCATCGAATCGAGCGGCATCACGTGGCTCTTCAATGACGAGTTCTATCCGTTCGCCGGCGCCGTCAAGGCCATACGCCGTGCGGCCGACGAGGTGGGAATGGAGAAACTGATGTGGGGATCGGATTATCCCCGCACCATCACGGCCATCACGTACCGCATGTCGTATGATTTCATCGTCAAGGCGAAAGAGTTGTCAGACGAGGAGAAAACATTGTTTCTGGGCGAAAACGCACGTTCGTTCTACGGCTTCGGCGCGCTGCCCGAACTGCCTTACATAAAAAACATGTCAGAGTGAAGAAGAACCGATATTTCGTACCGTTGATGCTGATATTCAGCCTTTTCCTTCTTTGGGCCATCAGCAGCAACCTGCTGCCGACGATGATCCGGCAGCTGATGAAGACCTGTGAGCTCAACACGTTCGAGGCATCTTTCACCGAGACGGCCTATTGGCTGGCATATTTCATATTCCCGATCCCGATAGCGATGTACATGAAGCGGTTCAGCTACAAGTCGGGCATTATATTCGGCCTGCTGCTGGCGGCGATGGGCGGTCTGCTCTTTTTCCCCGCCGCCGAAATCAAGTCATACTGGGCATATCTGGGCATATTCTTCATCATAGCGACGGGTATGTGCTTCCTCGAGACGGCGGCCAATCCGTATGTTACCGTTTTAGGTTCGCCCGAGACGGCTTCGAGGCGCCTGAATCTGGCACAGTCGTTCAACGGGTTGGGAGCCTTCGTCTCGGCAATGTTCCTCAGCAAACTGGTGCTCAGCGGCCAGCATTATACCCGCGAATCACTGCCGCAGAACTACCCGGGAGGATGGGAGGCATACATTCAGGTCGAGACCGACGCCATGAAGATGCCGTACCTGTTTCTTGCCGCCCTGCTCATAATCATCGCGGTAGTCATCTTCTTTTACCGCCTGCCGTCGATACCGGAGGAGGAACATAAGGACAACAATGGCCCCCTCATCAATTTCGGCGTACTGAAAAGGCGACACCTGCGTTGGGGCGTCATAAGCCAATTCTTCTACAACGGCGGCCAGACGGCAATAAACAGCCTTTTTCTGGTCTACTGCTGTACGTATGTGGGTATTCCCGAGGCGCAGGCTACGACCTTCTTCGGCTTCTACATGCTCGCTTTCCTGCTGGGGCGCTGGATCGGTACGGGCCTGATGTCCCGTTTCCGGCCGCAAAGGATGCTTATGGCCTACGCCATCGCAAACATAGCCTTGTGCGGCGTGATCATGTGCTACGGCGGAATGGTGGGGCTCTACGCCATGATCGGGGTCTCGTTCTTCATGTCGATCATGTACCCGACGCAATTCGCCCTCGCCATAACCGATCTGGGCGACGATACCAAGAGCGGATCGGCTTTCCTCGTGATGGCCATCATCGGCAACGCATGCCTGCCGCAGCTGACGGCCTATTTCATGAACTATTATCCCGAGGCATACTCCGCAGCCTATCTGATACCGCTGGTATGTTTCGTATTCTGCGCCTATTACGGCTGGAGGGGCTATCGTGTCGTGAACTGACCGCGCCCGAGTTTTGGAGATTGAATAGGATCAATTAAAAATACATGAAAATGAAAGCAGTGAAAATATCGGAACCGCGGACCGTTGTGGTGACCGACATAGACAAGCCTGCCGCCAAAGACGGTGAAATACTGCTGCGCGTAAGGCATGTCGGCTTCTGCGGTTCGGACCTGAACACCTTTCTCGGACGCAACCCCATGGTCAGGATGCCGGTCATACCCGGCCACGAGATAGGCGCCGTAATCGAAGAGACAGGCCGCGGCGTCCCCGAGACATTCGTAAAGGGTACGCCGGTGACGGTAAATCCATACACGAGCTGCGGCAAGTGCTCCTCATGCCGCAACGGCCGCGTAAACGCCTGCCGCGACAATGAGACACTGGGCGTGCAGCGCAACGGGGCAATGACGGAATATATCGCCGTACCGTGGCAGAAGGTCATCGCGGCCGAGGGCCTTTCTACACGCGAATGCGCCCTTATCGAGCCCATGAGTGTAGGATTCCATGCCGTATCGCGCGGATGCATCACAGACAACGACACGGTAATGGTGATCGGCTGCGGCATGATAGGATTGGGTGCCGTCGTGCGTGCGGCGCTGCGCGGGGCCACCGTTATCGCCGTAGACCTCGACGACGACAAACTCAAACTTGCGCGGCAGATAGGTGCCGCCCATACCGTCAACTCGAAGAGCGGGGATGTGCATGCCCGCCTGCAGGCCCTTACGGGCGGCATGGGCCCCGACGTGGTCATAGAGGCCGTCGGCAGTCCCGCCACATACGTCATGGCCGTCGACGAGGCGGCGTTTACGGGGCGCGTGGTGTGCATTGGCTATGCAAAAAGCGAGGTGTCGTTCCAGACCAAATACTTCGTACAGAAAGAGCTGGACATACGGGGCTCGCGCAACGCCCTGCCGGCGGACTTCAATGCCGTAATAAAGTATCTTCGCCGCGGGGCGTGTCCCGTCGAGCGCCTCATATCGCATGTCGTCACTCCGGACAAGGCCGGAGAGGCATTGCAACAGTGGTCGGAGAACCCGGGACGGGTATTCCGTATATTGGTGGAATTTTAAATGGGAACATATCATGAGAGCGTTAAACAGTCAAACGGCGCAAAAGACGCTTCGTCCGGAGCGTGTGGTGCAGTTCGGCGAGGGAAATTTCCTGCGGGCCTTTGTCGATTGGATAATATCCAACATGGACGAGAAAACCGATTTCAACGGCAGTGTCGTAGTCGTGCAACCTATAGAAAACGGTATGGCCGACCGGCTCAACAGTCAGGACGGGCTCTACCATGTCAACCTCCAAGGGCTTGAAAATGCAGAGGCGGTAAACTCATTCCGCCTGATCGACGTCATCAGCCGCGCAATGAATCCCTATACGGACTTCGACGCCTTCATGGCTCTGGCCGAGCAGCCCGACATAAGGTTCGTCATATCGAATACCACGGAGGCAGGCATCGCCTTCGACCCGGCATGCAAGCCCGACGACAGGCCCGCCGCCTCATATCCCGCAAAACTGACACAGTTCCTCTACCGCCGCTTCCGCCGTTTTGGAGGCGACATGCGGAAGGGATTGATAATAATCCCGTGCGAACTGATATTCCTCAACGGTCACAAACTCAAGGAGGTAATAGAACAATACATCGAGTTGTGGCAATTGGGGGACGATTTCAAGAATTGGTTTGAGAACGCCTGCGGCGTATATGCCACACTTGTCGACCGTATAGTGCCCGGATTCCCGCGCAAGGATATAGACCGGATCAAGGAGCAGCTGCAGTACGACGACAACCTCGTGGTGCAGGGAGAGGCATTCCACCTGTGGGTCATCGAGGCGCCGCAGAGCATAGCGCAGGAATTCCCCGCCGACAAGGCCGGGCTGAACGTGCTCTTCGTACCCTCCGAGGAGCCATACCATGCCCGCAAGGTGACCTTGCTCAACGGCCCGCACACAGTGCTGGCACCCGTGGCATGGCTCTCCGGCATCAATATCGTGCGAGACGCCTGCCGGCATCCCGTCGTCGGAAAATTCATACATCGGGTCATGTACGACGAACTCATGCCTACGCTCGACCTGCCCGAAGCGGAACTGCGGCGTTTCGCCGACGATGTGGTCGAGCGCTTCACAAACCCCTTCGTCGACCATCAGGTGACCTCCATCATGCTCAATGCCTTCTCGAAATACGCCACGCGCGACCTGCCCGGGTTGAAAACATACCTCAAGCGGTTCGGGCGGTTGCCCGAAGGCCTCGTACTCGGCTTGGCCGCCATAATCACATATTACCGAGGCGGCACGCGCCCCGACGGCGCCCCCATACAGCCCAACGACGCCCCCGAGGTCATGGAACTGCTCGCACGCCTGTGGCAGCAGCCCGATATGCGGCATGTCGCCGAGGGTGTCTTGGCGGCCGAGGGCATCTGGGGCGAGGACCTCAACGACATAACGGGTCTGACGGACAAGCTCGAAGAGTATCTGTCGGTTATAGACAAGAAAGGCATGCCCGCCGCAGTCGCGCACTATGTCGGCAAGGCGGAGTAATCACGAACATCGACGCCCATGAAGGAGTATATTCAGATCAACCCTGCCGATAACGTGGCCGTAGCCCTCACACGGCTGCCCGCAGGTACCGCCGTCGACATCGGCGGCAGGCATTTCGCCCTGAAGGATGAGATACCGTCGGGTCATAAATTCGCCTTGGAGGCGCTGGCGGAAGGGTGCAGCGTGATAAAATACGGCAGCCATATCGGGAAGGCATCGTGCGGCATACCTCAAGGCGGCTGGGTCAACGAAAACAATATACACACCTGCCTCGAAGGCATACAGGACTATACTTACAATCCCGTACCGGCCGTACCGCTGCAACAACCCGAGATGCAGCCTGTGTTCATGGGATACCGACGTCCGAACGGTGATGTCGGCATAAGAAACGAGATATGGATCATCCCCACCGTCGGCTGCGTCAACGGCGTGGCCGAAAAGCTGGCCGAGACGCTGCGCGCCGAGACCCGCTGCGAAGGTGTCGACGCTATCAGGGCCTTTACGCACAACTATGGCTGTTCACAGCTGTGCGACGACCACGAGAATACCCGCAGGATACTGAGGGACATGGTCCTGCATCCCAATGCCGGCGCGGTCCTTATCGTCGGGCTGGGTTGCGAGAACAACAGGCCCGAGGCGTTCCGCGAGATGTTGGGAGAATACGACACCTCGCGCATACGCATGATGGTATGCCAGCAGGTGGATGACGAGATCGCATTCGGCATGACACTCCTGCGCGAAATGTACGCCATAGCGATAAAGGACACACGTACGCCCGTACCGATGTCGGCCTTGCGTGTGGGGCTCAAATGCGGCGGATCGGACGGTTTGTCGGGCATCACGGCCAACCCGCTGCTGGGGCTCTTCTCCGACCGTCTGGTCGCAATGGGCGGGACCACGGTATTGACGGAGGTGCCGGAGATGTTCGGTGCGGAGACCATTCTCATGGAACGGTGCGCTACGAAAGAGCTCTTCGAAAAGACGGTCGCCATGATAAACGGCTTTAAGGAATACTTCATCGCACAGGGACAGCCGGTATACGAGAACCCCTCGCCCGGGAACAAGGCCGGCGGCATATCCACCCTTGAGGAGAAATCCCTCGGCTGCACACAAAAGTCCGGGAAGTCGCCCGTACGCGACATCCTCCGGTACGGGGAGAGAATCTCCCGTGCGGGGCTCAACCTGCTATCCGCCCCGGGCAACGACCTCGTGGCCGCAACGGCCCTCGCGGCGGCAGGATGCCAGATGGTACTCTTCACCACAGGCCGCGGCACACCTTTCGGGACCTTTGTCCCAACGCTCAAGGTGGCGACAAACAGCGGCCTCTACCGCCGCAAACCCCAATGGATGGATTTCAATGCCGGCACTCTGGTCGAGGACGACGACATGGACAGCATGTGCGGCAGGTTCATGCAGCTCGTACTCTGTGTCGCAGAAGGAGAGCATACATGCAACGAACGGCGCGACGATGCCGGATTCGCCATATTCAAGAGCGGCGTCACACTATGACGCAATCTCCTGCGTCCATAACGTACGTTTCGCCGCAGCCGCCTCCCACCCCCGCTCTGCCGCCCCGCTGCCGCCGCCCGTCGGACGGGCATCACGGCCATATGACCAAAGCCGGAGCTCCGGTACCCGCACCGCATCGCGGAGGAATAAAAATCAAGGGAGCCTTGTAAACTTTCCGTTTACAAGGCTCCCATTTCTGTCGGCCTTCTTCCGTCGGCCTCTGGCGGTGCGTAGGGGACTCGAACCCCTGACCCCGTGCGTGACAGGCACGTATTCTAACCAGCTGAACTAACGCACCTCTTTCGGTTTGCGAGTGCAAATATAGTATAAATTCGTAAAACAGCAATAACTTTTTCGAAAAAAACATCATCTGAATATCGAAAAATGTACGCTTCCGTAATTTCGCGTATCATACAGGCGGGGATGCCCGTCGAAACTCTTGTCCTTCGAGTGTTCGAAAACGAATATGCCGCCGTCATTCAGCATATCGCGTTCCAGAACCATATCCACCACCTGCCCGCTGCCTTCCAGATCGTACGGAGCGTCCGAAAAGATCACATCGTAACGCTTCGAGCAATTTTTCAGATACAGAAAAACATTGGCCTTCACCGCATGCACGGCATCGAGGCCGTATTTACGCGCCGTGGAGCGTATGAAATCGTAATGTACGGCGTTAATCTCGACCGATGTGACCGAGGCGGCGCCGCGCGAGGCGAATTCATAGCTTATGGACCCCGTACCGGCAAAGAGGTCGAGGACATCCAGACCCTCGAAATCAAGCATATTGCCCAAAACGTTGAACAGGTTTTCCTTCGCGAAATCGGTTGTAGGACGAGCCCTCAGGTTCTTTGGCGGGACGATAGTACGTCCGCCGCATGTGCCGCTGATTATTCTCATATACTCTTTATATTATCCGTTTCCGGCCATGCATGCATACATGGGAAACACGCATAACATGCGCGTCCGGATCTATACTCACCCATCAACCGCCCCCCCCCCAGCATTTACAAAAATGATGTCCGCCCACAAACGGAGCGGACATCGTTTCGCATTCCACAACCGGAGAGATTACTCGCCCCAGTTACCGGCCTCGTTGTTACCGCCCTCGAGCGAACCGAACTTCAGACCTGCATACTGGTTGAGGTTGTTCACCTGATTGTCAATATGATTGATAACCTCCTGACGGTATTTGATGGTGTCGAGGTACATCTTATAGGGAGCGCGGCACTCCACAACGGGGATCTCCACCTTCGACTCGGTTACGATGCGCGCAGCCTCGAGAAGGAACTGGGTCTGGTTGTTGGTGAAGGGAATGTAACGCAGATTCTCTATATCCTCGCGCGAGAGCTTGCGGGGCGAGAAAATGGTGTCGATGACTGCGATATTGAACTTTTCGATATTCTTCTTGCCGGCCTTCTTGAGCTGTGCCATTGCAACAGAGTCATCCTCATCGACGAACTTGCGCTCCATCTCGAGCGTATCGTTAAGGACGAAGTTGATAAGCGTGTCGAAACTGCCGGTGAAATACTGATACTTCTTTTTGAAGGCGCGCTCGGCGGTACGTATATCCTCGAGGCGCTCGATGACTGCGGCATTCCTGTGTTTGAGCTCCTTGTTGAAGGCCTGAGGAGTGTAGATCTCCATGGCGATCACGTAAATCAAACCGAGGATCACTAATGCAAGTACGATTTGTATTCCCTTTTTCATTTTTTGGTATTTGTTATTAAGTTTGTATCAAATTTAGCGGCTCAATAATATTCAAGACCGATGCTTAACACGTATATTGCAGGCCAAATTTACGCAAAAATCTCTTTTGACGCAACAGTTAGCCAGAAAAAAGTTATAGAAAATTTATCGGAGTATCTCTCTTCGCCCGATTACTCCTCGATTTTCATTCTCAACGGTTACGCCGGAACGGGGAAGACGACTCTCATCGCGGCGCTGGTGCAGGTG
>CASFQF010000023.1 GCA_949296635.1 uncultured Alistipes sp.
CATAAAAATAGAGATTAGTAGAAACCCGTTTCTACTAATCTCTGTTTTATCCTTATAACTGCCAAATATTATGTCGGTTACATTATATGTCACCAACCAATTTTGGCATCATTACCCTAAACAAAGGCATGGCCGATACATCCACGCCGCCGGCCACAAGCGGCGCGATTCCTGCCTCCCTTATTGCACACCGCAACCGCTCCGGCACCTCCTCGGCACGCGCCGACAGGCGGCCTTCACGCAACAGAGCCACGATACGCCGGTGCAGGAAACCGTCGCCCACAGCAAAATCCGCTGTACAGAGCACCCCGCCGACCACACGCGCCGCCTTGCGGTATTCCGCGCTGCACGCGGCAACGATATTACCGTCGAAATAATCTTCCGGCACCTCCGCAATACCATCCTCCGAAGGGATGCGCAAAGCGGCATCCGAATGACGCCATATATTCCATTGTCCGGCGGCCGACGCGCGCCGCTCCGCACTCACTGCCCTCATGCGTCCATGCAGCCACGCCGCATCATCCGCAGAGCATACCGCCAAAGAGGGATGGCGCACGGGATATTTCAACCGCGGCAGCACCTCCCCGACACACACTTCGTACAGCGGCACATCGGCAGCCAAGGCGCATACCATATAATACATCAGGGTCTCGTCCACATTGCCGCCATGCCATACAACCACCTTGTCGTACCCTCCGAAATCAATCCCGACAAAGGCGCGCAGCGGATCAAAGGCCCCGACATAACCCGTCAACCGCTCCACCTCTACGGCATACCTGCGCAGTTCGGCGTCGCCGAAATCACGGAACAGCGCCCCGTAACGCAGGCCGCACGGAAATGCCGCGACACTCCCGCCGCACGTCCCCTGCAAACCCGCTTTCAGCGTACCGGCGGCAGAGGCTCCGCTGACAATATGCAATATACCGCCCATAGGAAACAACATCGAACCGTGTCACGACTCGGGCGCCGAGCCGTCGATGCGCACCTTAACGTATTTGTATCCGAGACGCCGCAACGCTATCGAGACACCGAGACGGTAAAACACCCGCGCTGTACGTGCGAAGACATGGAACGCCATGGCGCTCTGCGGCTCGATCTGCTCCTTGCGTATCATCGACAGCGCCGTATGGGCGGCACGGCGCACCGCGTCCTCGATCTTCGCCGCCTCCGCGCCGCCGAGCTTATACCCGAGCAGGCACTCGGTGACATATTCGTCCATGCAGTCGAAGCCCCGCGGCGTCGCCATGAGCGAATACCAGTCCTCGACATCCTTGTACTCGCCCCACGACTTGTCCCACAACACTGCGGCACCCATACCCATATATCCGGCCCATGCCACCGCGGCTGACGGGTATTCGGCAATCTGCGGCACCGCAGCGGCCATATATTCGGGGGCCGAGGTGCGCCACTTGCCGTCAAGATCCTCGACCTCCAGCATCTGCCCCTCGAGCAGGCCGTCGGCCGAGCACGACTCTACCAAGGCCTGCGTCATACGCTTCTCGAAAGCGTCGAGATATTCATGATCTTTAGCATCCATACCTTAATTTCAAAATATCGAATCTATCCGGCCGCCGTTGACCGCATGCGACATACGGCCCGCGGCCCGATACCGAGAAAAAAAGGGGCCGGCAGCCGCAGCCCCGACCCCCATGGCATTACTCCCCGTCAGAACGTTCCCAGACGGAAGATGATCTTCTGGCAATAGGTCTCGCCGGGTTTGAGCACCGCCGACGGGAAATCGGGATGGTTCACCGCGTCGGGATAGTTCTGGCACTCGATGGCAACACCCGCATAGTCCTCATAGCGGCCGCCCGACTTGGTGACAGGGCATCCGCCGGCAAGCCAGTTGCCCGTATATACCATGGCGCCGGCCTGCGACGAGAGAACCTCGACCTTGCGGCCCGTGGCCTCGCAGCGCAACTCGCCCATGCGGCTCAGGATATTGGGGCGCCAGCCGTCCAGCACGAAGTAGTGGTCGTAGCCGCGGAAATCCTTCATGTGGTTGAATTCCGAACCGATGTCGGTGCCCAGAATACGGCCGGCAGTGAAATCCTGCGGCGTACCCTTCACGTCAAGGTAACGGCCCGTAGGTATCTGCGTCGGGTCCATCTCCAGCACGCGCGAGCAGTCGAGCTGCAGCTCGTGATCGAGGATGGTGCGGCCGCTGCCCTCGCCCGCAAGGTTCCAATAGACGTGGTTCGTGAGGTTCACGACCGTAGTCTTGTCGGTGCGGGCCATATAGGTTATCTCCAGCGCATCATCGTCGTCGAAGTAGAACCCCGCCTCGACATACACCTCGCCCGGGTAGTTCTGGTCTCCGTCGGCCGACACCAGCGAGAAGACCACGCGGTTTGTCTCCACACGGCTCTCCCACAAGCGGTTGGCAAAGCCTTTCGAGCCTCCGTGCAGGTGGTTCACTCCGTTGTTGATCTCGAGGCGGTACTCCACGCCGTCGACCGTCATGCGGCCGCGCGCGATACGGTTCGCAACACGGCCCACGCTCTTGCCGCTGGCTGCGCCGTCGCCGAAATAGCTCATCGGATCCTTGTATCCGAGCACCACGTCGTCTATCTTGCCGTTGCGGTCGGGGACCTTAACCGACACGATCGACGCGCCTATGTTGCAAAGCTGCACCTCGCAGCCTTTCGCGTTGCGTATCGTGTAGAGCACGATAGCCTCGCCTTCGGGGGTAGAACCCCATACTTGCTGTAATATCTCCATTATTCCACAGGTTTTAGGTTGGCCAAAAGATAATCAATGCGGCGCAGGGTCTCCTCCTTACCGAGGAACGACGTGACATCGTACATGCCCGGACCCTTGCCCGCACCCACCAGCGCCAGACGCAGCGTGTTCATGATCTGCCCCATGCCGTAGCCTTTCTCGGCGATCCATGCATTCACGATGCGTTCGGTATTCTCCAGCGAGAAGTCGTCGATCGAGGCCAGCACCCCGCGCACCTCGGCCAGACGGGCCGGATTATCGCCCTTCCAATACTTCTTCACCTGCTTCTCCTCATATTCATGCGGGGCGATGAAGAAATACGACGTAAGGTCCCACAGGTCGGTTATGAACGACGCGCGCTCCTTCATGATACCGGCGGCGCGTCCCGCCACTTCGTCCGGCACCTCCACGCCATGTTCATGCAGTATGGGTTGGAACAGGACGGCCAGCTCGGCGTCGCTCTTGCGGTGCATGTACTGTGCGTTGAACCACTTTGCCTTGTCGGGCTGGAACCGCGCGCCCGACTTCGAGACGCGCTCCAAAGAGAAGGCGTCGACCAGCTCCTGCATAGAGAATATCTCCTGCTCCGTACCGGGATTCCATCCCAGCAGCGCCAGCATGTTGACGAAAGCCTCGGGGAAATATCCGTCCTCGCGGTACCCGCGGGCCGTCTCGCCCGTTGCGGGAGAACGCCAGAAGAGCGGGAAGACGGGGAATCCCATCTTGTCGCCGTCGCGTTTCGAGAGCTTGCCGCCGCCCGTAGGCTTCAACAGCAGCGGCAGGTGGGCGAACTGCGGACGGCTCTGCTCCCACCCGAAGGCGCGGTAGAGCAGGTAGTGCAGCGGCAGCGACGGCAGCCACTCCTCGCCGCGGATAACGTGCGAGATCTCCATCAGGTGGTCATCCACGATATTTGCCAGATGGTACGTGGGCAGGGCGTCGACACTCTTGTAAAGCACCTTGTCATCGAGCGTCGAGGTGTTCACCTTGACATGGCCGCGGATCAGGTCGTCCATCTCGACCGTCTCGTCTGCCGGCATCTTGAAACGGATCACCCACTGGTCGCCGCGGTCGATACGCTCGCGCACCTCCGCCTCCGGCAGGGACAGCGACGTAGGGAGCGTCTCACGCACCGTATAGTTGTATGCGAAGGTCTCGCCGCGCTCCTCGCACTGCTTGCGCAGGGCGTCGAGCTCGGCAGCCGTATCGAAAGCGTAGTATGCCCACCCCGCCTCGACGAGCTGCAAGGCATACTTGAGGTATATCTCGCGGCGCTCGCTCTGACGGTAGGGAGCGTGCGGGCCGCCGACACCGACGCCCTCGTCGATCTCGATGCCGCACCAGCGCAGCGACTCGATGATATACTCCTCGGCCCCGGGCACGAAACGCTGCGAGTCGGTATCCTCAATACGCAGGATCATCTTGCCCCCGTGGTTGCGGGCAAACAGGTAGTTATAAAGTGCCGTACGTACGCCGCCCATATGAAGCGGACCCGTGGGGCTCGGCGCAAAGCGCACCCTTACTTGCTGTGACATGGTTTCTTACAAATATATTTTCATGATTCAATTTTCCAACATTGGCCTTAATCCGACTCTGGCTTACAGCCCCGCATTACACGTTGAACAGGAAGTGCATGATGTCGCCGTCCTGCACCACGTAGTCCTTGCCTTCGATGCCTATCTTGCCCACGTCGCGGCACGCCTTCTCCGAGCCGAGCGTCACGTAGTCGTCGTACTTTATCACCTCGGCACGGATGAAACCGCGCTCGAAGTCGGTGTGTATGATACCGGCCGTCTGCGGGGCCTTCATGCCGCGCACAAAGGTCCATGCGCGGCTCTCGTCGGCACCAGTCGTAAAGAATGTCTCAAGGTTGAGCAGACGGTACGCCGCCTTTATCAGGCGGTTCACGCCCGACTCCTCGAGCCCCATGTCCTGAAGAAACATGCGGCGCTCCTCGTAATCCTCCAACTCGGCGATGTCGGCCTCCGTCGCCGCCGCCACGATAAGCATCTCGGCATTCTCGTCGGCAATGGCCGCGCGCACCGCCTCGGTATAGGCGTTGCCCGTAACGGCACTCTTGTCGTCGACGTTGCACACATAGAGGACGGGCTTGTCCGTAAGCAGGTTCAGATCGGCCACCAGTTTGCGGTCCTCCTTCTCCAGAGGCACCGTACGGGCACTGCGGCCCTGCTCCAGCGCCGCCTTATAGAGGGACAGTATCTCGAACTGCCGTTTGGCCGCCTTGTCGCCAGCCGCAGCCTGCTTCTGGCACTTGCCGATGCGGTTCTCGACCGTCTCGAGATCCTTCAGCTGGAGCTCCGTGTCGATTATCTCCTTGTCGCGCACGGGGTCTATCGAACCGTCGACATGGGTTATGTTACCGTTGTCGAAGCAGCGCAGGACATGGATTATGGCGTTCGTGTTGCGTATGTTGCCCAGAAACTTGTTGCCGAGGCCCTCGCCTTTCGAGGCGCCCTTGACAAGGCCCGCAATGTCGACGATCTCGATCGTCGTGGGGACCACACGCTTGGGTTTGTCGATCTCGGCCAGCCGCACCAGACGCTCGTCGGGAACGGTGATGACGCCCACGTTGGGCTCGATCGTACAGAACGGGAAATTGGCCGCCTGCGCCTTGGCGTTAGACAGGCAGTTGAAGAGAGTCGATTTGCCCACATTCGGCAGACCGACTATACCGCATTGTAAAGCCATGAATATCTAAAATTTCAATACTACATTCAAAATGTAGCGCAAAGATACGAAAAGTCAAGTGCAAAACGAACGGGCGCGTCAGTTTTTTTCGTTCCGCCGCCCTCCATAGCATACGCGGGGGGGGGCGATTTTCGGGCCCGGGCGTAATTTGGGCATGCGTTTACACGCTCCCCGCGGCACCGACACTCCAACCGCCCCGCCGCCCGACAACAATGTGCCGCCGCAGCATAAAAACCGCATAAAATCCCGTTATGCGGATCATTGCCGCCGGCACAGGATCTTCGGCGGCTTTTTTTTTGCAAAAAAGTGGCTAAATTCATACATTTGCACCGTTTCGGCCCGCACGGGTCCGCAAGAACCCCAAATTTTACGCAAACTATGTACAGCAGAAAGGTTGCATCACAACTTCGGGAGTTGGAGACTCCGTTCTATCTTTATGACATAACCCTTCTCCGCCAGACGCTCGACAGCGTGGTTTCGGAGTCGAAGAAGTACAACTACAAGGTTCACTACGCCATCAAGGCCAACTACGACGACTACCTGCTGTCGATAATACGCGAATACGGCCTCGGCATCGACTGCGCCAGCGGCAACGAGGTTCGCAAGGCCATAGAGCTCGGATTCGACCCCAAGACCATCGTATATGCCGGTGTGGGCAAGCGCGACAAGGAGATACGCTACGCCATCGAACAGAATATTCTGGCACTGAACTGCGAGTCGATCGAGGAGCTGCAGGTAATCGACGCCATCGCCGCCGAGATGGGGCGCCGTGTCGACGTGGGGCTGCGCGTGAACCCCGACATCGACCCCAAGACCAACCACTGCATCGACACGGGGCAGGCCGACAGCAAGTTCGGCATCGCCTACGACGAGATCCTCGACAATACCGGACTCATAAAGTCGCTCAAGAACATAAACATCATAGGCCTGCACCTGCACATCGGGTCGCAGATACGGGAACTGCACGTCTTCGAAAACATGTGCAACAAGGTCAACGCCATTGTCGAGAAACTCAAGTCGCACGGCTTCTCGTTCCGCATGGTGGATGTAGGCGGCGGCCTCGGCATCAACTACGACGTGCCCGAGAACGAACCCATACCCAACTTCGCCTCGCTCTTCGCAATCGTGCACGAATATCTCAACGTGGGCGACCATGAAGTGCACTTCGAGTTCGGCCGCTCGATCGTGGGCGAGTGCGGCGAGCTCATCACCCGCGTGCTCTTCAACAAGACCACGGCTACGGGGCGCCGCCTGCTTATCGTCGACGCCAGCATGACGGAACTTATCCGTCCCATGCTCTACGGCGCATACCACAACATAGAGAACATCACCTCGCAGGACGAAAGCCGCACCAAGTATACCGTCGTGGGCACGGCATGCGAGTCGACCGACGTCTTCGACGAGAATGTCAGCCTGCGCAAGACGCAGCGCGGCGACCTGCTTTCGATAAAATCGGCGGGAGCATACGGACGGTCGATGGCGTCGCAATACAACCTGCACGACCTTCCGGCTGCGGTGTACAGCGACTCGCTTACGGGCAAATAACCCATGCGGGATGCCGAATACACTGCCCGCCAATCCGTTGCCGCGGCATACGGCTCATGGAAACAGAGCATAGCAGCTCCCTTCGGGGAGCTATTTTTGTATCAAGGATTGGTATCTCGCCAAATTTCACGATCTTTGAACGATCTTTTATCCCGAAAGATATGAATATCGAATTTATCAAATCGGAATTTGAAAAACTGACGCTCATACTCCGTTCGTGGAAGGAGGGCCAGAATATTTCGACCATCGAGCGCGACATCGTACTCGACAAGTTGAAGAACATATACGACGCCGTGCGCTTCACCGATGGTGCTACTGCCGGCGAAGAGCCTGCTGCCGCAGCTACCGCCGCACCGCAGAGACAGGAGACCCCCGTCATGCAGGCTGACAGCGCCAAGACGCCCGGGATGCCTGCGGCGGAAACGGCCGCCGAGACAGAAGAGGATGGCGACGAGGTAGAGGTGGAGTTCATCTTCGACGACGAACAGGATTCACCCGCACCGGAGAGTGATACGGACACCGAGGACACCGAAGAGGAGCCTGCCGTAAAGGAGGGACAAATGGATATGGACGGCACCCCCGTTATAGAGATTCCGGAAACACCCGCCGCGACGCCACAGGCCGCCACGGAGCCGCTCCCCGCGGCCGAGACACCTGCGGCCGAGATACCCGCAGCTGCAGCAGAGGCCGCCGTACCGGAACCAGACGCCGATACGGCCGAAGGTATGGCCGCGGCGCCTCATGCTGGGGCAAACGACGCGGCCGGCACGGATGCGGGTCCGGTTAACGACGAGCCCGGGACGGCGGCGGCACAGCGCCCGATGAACAGCCTTTTCGGGAGCGACGAGGTCAAGCACCACCAGCCGTCGCGCCACCACCGCATGATGTCGATATACGACTACGACACGGAGCCAAAACCCGAGAAGGTCGTCGACATATCCAAGATATTCGACAACGAAGACTATGCGCCCGATGCGAGATACGATACCGACCGGTACGATACGACAGACAGCCATGCGCGCCGCAGCGGCGGTCTTACGGCTGCCGAGGATGAGTCCGCACACACGGCCGAGGAGGGCGTCACCACCATCGCCGACGCTATGGCGGCCTCGCAGCATACGCTGGCCGATACGCTGACACGCCCCGCACCGCTGGCCGAGCAGATAACACACAGCGCCACCACATCGTTGCGCGACGCCATAGGCATAAACGACAAATTCCTGCTCATACGCGACCTTTTCGCGGGTGACGAACACGAATACGAAAAGGCCGTCAGCGAGCTCGACTCGTTCGACAACCTCGACGACTGCATGATATACATCGTCGAAAACTATGCGTGGAATCCCAATTCCGAGGGTGCGAAGTTCATGATGCAGCTTCTGGAGAGAAAACTGTCGTGACCGAATGTCCAAGCTCTATATCGTACCCACGCCTATAGGCAATCTCGACGACATCACGCTCCGCGCGATAAAGGTCCTCGGCGAGGCAGACTTCATCCTCGCTGAGGATACCCGCACCACGTCGTTCCTGCTCAAACATCTGGGCATAGAGAAACGGCTCTATTCGCACCACAAGTTCAATGAGCACGCCACGGCGGCATCGCTCGCCGAAACCATAGGCGAAGGACGTACCGCAGCGCTCGTGTCCGATGCGGGCACGCCCGGCATCTCGGACCCGGGATTTATGCTGGTACGCGCCTGCGTCGAGGCCGGGATCGAGGTTGAGACGCTGCCCGGCCCTACGGCCTTCGTGCCGGCGCTGGTGCAGAGCGGGTTCCCGTGCGACCGGTTCTGCTTCGAGGGGTTCCTGCCGCAGAAGAAGGGGCGGGCAAAACGCCTCGAGGAGCTGCGTGGAGAAACCCGCACCATGATATTCTACGAGTCGCCTTTCCGCGTGGTCAAGTGCCTCGAGCAACTCGCCGAGACATTCGGCGGCGGGCGTCAGGCCTCGGTATCGCGGGAACTGACCAAGAAATTCGAGCAGACCGTGCGCGGCACGCTCTCGGAGCTGGCCGGCTACTTCCGCGGACACGAGCCCCGCGGGGAGTTCGTCATCGTGGTGGCGGGCGAACCGAAGGCCGAGCGGCACCGCACCAACCGCTACGCCAAGGATGATGACGCCGAAACGCCGGCGCAACCACAGGAAGAGTAAAATCCCAAAAACAGCCGCAAAAATGAACGATTCCCGAAAGAATATGTCATTCCTGCAGAAAGCGGAACTCGAAACGCTGTGGATACTGTGCCGCTGTTTCGCCATGCTGCCGCATTTCGTCAGGCACTACGTATTCGGCATACCCATATATCTCATAATACGTTACGTCATACGCTACCGCCGCAATGTGATAATGACCAACCTGCGCAATTCGTTCCCCGGCAAGAGCGAGCGCGAACTGCGGCATATATGCGCCCGCAACTACCGCAACCTCACCGAACAGATCATCAACATCATCAGCCAGTCGGGCATAAGCGACAAGCGCCTGCGCCGCCGTATACGCTTCAACAACGCCGAAGAGGTCCTGCGCGAGGTTGGCGACCGCAACGCCATCTTCATGACGGCGCACTACGGATCGTGGGAGGCGGGCAGCACCATAAGCCTCACGGCCGCCGACCACACCTTCGTGGCGGCATACCACAAGATCGAGGACCCCGTCTTCGACGAGCTTATGAAGCGCATACGCCAGCATACGAACGTCAAGCTGGTTACAATGAAGCGCATGATAAAGTATTTCATCGACCACAAAAGCGAACGGCCGATAATCATGGGCCTCATCTCGGACCAGAACCCCACATTCCGCCTCAACTTCCACTGGTACCGTTTCCTCAACCAATGGACCGTCTTCCATAACGGCGCGGAGGTTCTGGCCCGCAAGTACGCACTTCCCGTATACTATTTCTGTCCGCGGCGCATACGCCGCGGCGTGTATGAAGGCGAACTCAAACGCATATACGACGGATACGAGCAGGTCGAGGAGCATGCCATAACCGAACGCTACGTACGCATGCTCGAAAAAGACATCGTCGCCGAGCCCGAGATGTGGATGTGGTCGCACCGCAGATGGAAATTCACCCCGCCGGCCGAGGTGCTGGCACAAAAGATATGATGCGCACGGCCATCGTCATACTCAACTGGAACGGACGCCGCCACCTCGAACGGTTCCTCGGCAGCGTTGCGGCGCACACCCCGGCACCGGCGCGCATTATCGTGGCCGACAACGGCTCGACAGACACGTCTATGCAGTTTCTCGCGGAGCGGTACCCGCAGGTCGAGATACTGCGCCTCGACCGCAACTACGGCTTTGCCGAAGGGTACAACCGCGCCCTGCGCCATATCGACGCCGACTGTTACGTACTGTTAAATTCGGATGTCGAGGTTACCGAAGGGTGGCTCGGGCCTTTGGTCGCCACACTCGAAAGCGACCCGCACGTGGCGGCCGTGGCACCGAAAATACTGTCATACACCGCACGCGAGCACTTCGAATATGCCGGTGCCGCGGGAGGCTTCATCGACATTCTGGGATACCCATTCTGCCGCGGGCGCATACTCTCGCACGTGGAATGCGACAAGGGACAATACGACACCCCGCGCGAGGTATTCTGGGCCAGCGGCGCCGCCTTCTGCTGCCGTGCCGGCATATTCCGGCAGCTCGGAGGCTTCGACTGCGACTTCTTCGCCCACATGGAGGAGATCGACCTCTGCTGGCGCATGCAGATAGCGGGATACAAGGTTATGGTAGAGCCCCGCAGCCGCGTCTACCATCTCGGCGGCGGCACCATGCCCAATGAATCGCCCGACAAGCTGTACCTCAATTACAGGAACAATCTGGCCATGATATTCAAGTGCGCCCCCACGGCACAGCGCCTGCTCGCTGCCGTCGTAAGGCCCATGACCGATATGCTCTCGGCGGCGATATACGTCGTAAAGGGCGATTTCCGCCTTGCCGGAGCGACGCTGCGCGCATACCGCGACTTTCTGGCATGGCACGGCGTTCTGGCCCGCAAGAGACGCGAGGTGCGCGCTACGCGCCGCACCGAGTCGCGGCAGATATACCGCGGATCCATCGTACTGCGCTATATGGCAGGCCGCAAAACCTTCGGCAGCATAATGTAGAAGCAACCATGAAGAACAAGATCGCCGACATATACCGGTCGCTTACGCCCGATGCCCTTGTGGCTTTGTGGCTGGCGGTATGGTGGGTCCTGAACATCATCGAGGCCGGATGCACGGAGCTGGCAAACGACGAGGCATATTACCACCTTTTCGCCCTGCGGCCTGCATGGGGATACTTCGACCACCCGCCCGTGACGGCCATACTCGTATGGCTTGGCGAAAGGCTTTTCGGCGGGGAGTTGGGCGTGCGGTTCTTCTTCACGGTATTGCAGCCGGCATACCTATACATATTCTGGCGCACGATACGCCCCGCCGACGCGACACGGCGCGATGCGGCGCTATATACGATGATATGCGCGGCGATGCTGGTGCTGCAGCTGTACGGCTTCATCGCCGTACCCGACGGGCCGCTGATGTTCTTCACGGCATTGTTCCTTCTTACGTTCAAACGTTTCACCGAGGAGCGGCGCGCGGCATGGCTCCCGTTGGGACTGACACTCGGCCTGCTCGCATTGAGCAAATACCACGGGGCGCTGGTGCTGCTCTTCGCCCTTGCGGCCAACGCGGGAACGTTCGTACGACGCCCCCGCCTGATACTGCATCTGGCGCTGTCGGGCATAGCGGCGCTGGCCGTAATCACGCCCCACCTGCTGTGGCAGCACCACCACGACTGGGCATCGTTCGCATACCACCTGTCGGGCCGCAACGGATACTTCGAGGTGTCGAACATAACCGATTTTCTGGCCAACATGCTGGTGGTCTTCTCGCCCTTCTACGTACCGCTGTGGGTGCAGGCATACCGCAAGGTGAAACCCGCCTCACCCGTCGAGCGGACGCTGTGGCTCTATCCTGCGGCCTTCATCGGATTCTTCCTCATGACCTCGCTGCGCGGGTACGTACAGCCGCAATGGGCCATCGTCGCGGTATTCGGCCTCGTATGGATGCTCTTCCGCTATGCGAGGGTGCACGAGCGCACACGCCGTTACGTCATGCGCGCGGGATGGGTTACGCTGGCATTGGTGGCAATAGTGAGGGCCGAGATGATATTCAACCCCATAGGCTTGAAATTCGAGGTATTCGACAACCATACGTCATACGGGCAGATCGCCGAGGCCGCCGCAGGACGCCCCGTCGTCTTCGACAGCAAGTACGCCGTGGCGGCCAAATACGTATACTATACGGGCGGCGAGGCATTCAGCCAGCCAAACGTCAGCCACCGCACCTCGCAGTGGCAGTACCGCAACGACGACCGCACCTTCACGGGCCGCGACGTGCTGGTCGAGGTAGACCCCGCCAAGTACCGTGTAGCGGGAGAGACCGAACGGCTGCATACGATACACATGGTCAACGGCAAGGATTTCAACTATGTCGAGGTAAGTGACTTCCACCCCACGCGCGACATAGAGATAGAGGCCGAAGGGCTCGACCTTCCGGAAACGGTACACGGCGGCGAGACGCTGCGCTTCACGCTGCACATACGCAACCCCTACCCCTACGACATCGAGGTCGACGGGAAAAGATACATCCTGCAGATGCTGTGGGGCTGGCGCAAGCAGCAATACCTCTTCTTCCCTCTGACACAGGGATTCACCATCCCCGCCGGTGGAACGTGCGACGTCGGGTGCAGTTTCGTCGTCCCCGACAATCTTCAGGATCAACCATACGCCGTCGGATTTGCCGTACGCGGCGCCGACATGTACACATGGTTCAACGGCAAGAGCCTGCTAACGCACTTCAAGGCCGAATAACACAACCTCCCGACATCGGATAAACGACCGGACGCATGATACTCCTTACCGACAAGATAACATTCCTTACCGACAGGATACTCCTCGAAAAGTTCCTCAAGTTCTGTATCGTGGGCGGTTCCGGCGTCTTCGTCGACTTCGGCATCACGTTCGTCTGCAAGGAGCTGCTCAAGTTCAACAAGTATGCGGCCAACGCGCTGGGCTTCGTCTGCGCCGCCACCTCGAACTACATCCTCAACCGCATGTGGACCTTTGCCAGCACCAACCCCCACATAGCGGAGCAATACCTGCGTTTCATCTGTATCTCGGCCGTGGGCCTCGTCATAAACACCTCGGTCATATACCTGCTGCACGGGCGCATGAAGTGGAACTTCTACGTTGTAAAGCTGTTCGCCATAGGCGTGGTCACCGTCTGGAACTTCTTTATGAATTACCTTTTCACGTTTTAAGGGCGCATACGACGCGATACAAAACGGCAGGAGGGGAAATTCGAAATTTCCCCTCCTGCCCGTATCCGCAACCGGACACCATCCATGTTACTTGCGCGACACCTCATTGCGGCCCCGTATCTTGCGCAGGGGCAGCCGCAGCACACCGAAGAATGCCTCGCCGAAGATCCCGCCGCTCATCTTCGAAGCACCCTCGCGCCGCTCGGTGAAGACGATAGACACCTCGCCTACCTTCAGCCCCAGACGCCATGCCGTATACTTCATCTCTATCTGGAAGCCGTAACCCTTCATCTGCACGGCATCGAGGTCGATGCGCTCCAGCGCACGGCGTGAGTAGCATACGAAACCCGCCGTAGCATCGCGCACGGGCATGCGCGTCACAAGACGCACGTACATCGAGGCGAAGTACGACATCAGCAGGCGCGACATGGGCCAATTGACGACATTCACGCCGCAGACATACCGCGAGCCCACGACCACGTCGCTGCCGTTCTTGACGGCCGAGGCGTAGAGGCGCTCCAAATCGTCGGGATTGTGCGAGAAGTCGCAGTCCATCTCGAATACATAGTCGTAACCGCGCTCCAATGCCCAGCGGAATCCGGCCAGGTATGCCGTGCCGAGCCCCAGCTTGCCGCGGCGCTCAATCATGAACAGCCGTTCGGGCATCTCCGCCTGACGCCGCCGCACCGCATCGGCCGTACCGTCGGGCGAGCCGTCGTCTATGATAAGAAGGTCGAATGCCCCTGACAGAGACATGACCTTGTCGATCATGGGCGAGATGTTGGCGATCTCGTTATATGTGGGGATTATGACTAACTTTCGCATGGCCACACAAATTATCAGTACTGTTCCTTGTCGTTGGGGAAATCGCAGCTCTTCACGTCGCCGACATAGCGTCGCACGGCATCGCTCATTATACCGTTAAGATCGGCATAACGGCGCAGGAACCGTGGCGAGAAATCGTTGGTTATGCCCAGCATGTCATGTATAACAAGCACTTGACCGTCGACACCCGCACCGGCACCTATGCCTATCGTAGGCATCTTCACCTCGCGCGTGACACGCTCGGCCAACGCCGCGGGGATCTTTTCGAGAACAATGCCGAAACATCCGGCCTCGTCCAGAAGGTGCGCGTCGCGCAGCAGCTTCGCCGCCTCGGCCTCCTCCTTGGCACGCACATTATACGTGCCGAACTTGTGTATCGACTGCGGCGTGAGGCCCAGATGCCCCATGACGGGGATGCCGGCCGAGAGGATGCGCTGCACCGACTCGAGGATCTCCTCGCCGCCCTCGATCTTGACGGCATCGGCCTCGGTCTCCTTCATGATACGCACGGCCGAATCGAGCGCCACCTTCGAGTTGCCCTGATATGTCCCGAACGGCAGATCGACGACAACAAGGGCGCGCGTTACGCCGCGTACCACCGAACGGGCATGGTATATCATCATATCGAGCGTGATGGGAAGCGTCGTCTCGTAACCGGCCATGACATTGGCCGCCGAGTCGCCCACGAGGATCACATCCACACCCGCGGCGTCGACGATCTTCGCCGTGGAATAATCGTATGAGGTGAGCATGGCGATCTTCTCGCCGCGCTGTTTCATCTCCGACAAACGCAGAGTCGTGACGGCTCTGACTGCTCCTGCTACTGACATAGTTTGATCTGGTTTTTGTTTTGGTCTGCAAATGTATGCAAAATTTGCATCTGTACGAAATTTATCCGGCCCAATCCACGGCATCTATCGCAGCGCCGCCCGCAATGCCGCAAAAAACGGCCACAGGACGACACCTCCCGCCACCGACACGTTCAGGGAGTGCTTGGTGCCCGCCTGCGGTATCTCGATGGCACCGTGGCACATGTCCACCGCCTGCTGCGAGACGCCCTCGACCTCGTTGCCGAAGACCAGAGCATAACGCGCCGCAGGGTCGACCTCGAACCCGTCGAGCATCACGGCGCCTTCGACCTGCTCTACAGCCAGAAGACGGTAGCCGCGCTCCTTCAGGCCCGCAAGGCACTCCGCCGTAGATTCGTGGCAGCTCCACGCCACCGTCATCTCGGCCCCGAGCGCCGTCTTGTGGATCTCGCGCGAGGGCGGCACAGCCGTAATGCCGCACAAGGCAAGGTGTTCCACGGCAAAGGCGTCGCACGTACGGAAAAACGCCCCCACGTTCTGTGCCGAGCGGATATTGTCGGCAACGACCGTCACGGGGATGCGCCACATCGAGGCATACTCCTCCGCCGAAGGGCGATGCAGCTCGTCGTTGGTTATTTTTCTCATTTTTTATCTCCGTTTGAGCGGCAAATGTAATACAAATCGCAGGAAATACATTAACTTTGCCGATCATATATTCATAACTCAGGCAATGAATCGCATCTTACGTCTGTCACTCTCGGTTGCGGCGCTTCTGATCGCCGGCACGACGCTCCGCGCACAGGAGGATTTCAAGGTCGTTCTCGGTGCATCGTTCGATACGTATTTCGACAACCGCGAATATGTCGACTGCCGCTTCGGCGAGTCGCAAACCCTCTTCTCGTCGCGCCTGACGCCCGAAGCAGGAATCGAATGGAACGCCAAAAACCGCCTCATGTTCGGCATGGACCTATGGTCGGACTTCGGCAACAACACCGTCGTCTTCGCCAAGGCGCGCCCGCAGGTATATTACCGTTTCAAGAGCGACAAGGTGGCGGCATATGCCGGAATATTCCCCCGCGAGAAGATGCTGGGCGACTATTCCGAAGCCATACTCAGCGACTCGATGCGTTTCTTCGACAACCGCATACAGGGCTTCATGGGCCAGTACGAAGGCCGCCGCGGTTATGTCGAGATGTCGGTCGACTGGTGCGGCATGTTCTCCGAGGCCTCGCGCGAGAAGTTCCGCATACTCTCGGCAGGCCGATATTGGTTCGACAACTACCACCGCCGCTTCTACGGAGGCTACGCTTTCATGATGTTCCACTTCGCCGGCAGCAAGCTCATACCCCACTGCGTAAACGACAACCTTACGCTCAACCCCTACGTCGGCACCTCGTTCAACGCATACTTCGACTTCGACATAAAACTGCACTACATACAGACTTTCCAGCGCGACCGCGACAACGAGGAGAAATACCGCACCCCGGGCGGCGGAATGCTTCAGGCCCGCATGTCGAAATGGGGAGTTTTCATTGACGAGCAGCTCTACGTGGGAGCTAACCTGCAGCCCTACTACTCGTCGTTCCGCAGCGAGGAGTTCCCGCACGGATACGGCGGCGAGCTATATTCGGGCGAAACGTTCTTCGGCACCACGGAGAAGATATACTCGTGCACCAAGATCGGCTTCGACCGCGCATTTTTCGACAACACGGTGCGCGTGAAGGCCTATCTGGCCATGCGCTACGACGGCACGGGCTGGGGCAACCAGCAGGTGGTGCAGCTCTCGGTACGCCTGCTCAAGGACATACCCCTCGGCCGCAGACATTAGGATCACTCATCGGAATACGATAAAAACAAATAACTTCGAACAATGGAGGCAAATACACAGACAACCGAGCCCAAAGAGAAGCTCAATTTTCTGGAGGAGATAATCGAAGAGTCGATCGCCAAGGGCGAGAAACGTGTCCAAACCCGTTTCCCGCCCGAGCCGAACGGCTACCTGCATATAGGCCACGCCAAGAGTATCTGCATAAACTTCGGTCTGGCCAAGAAATACGGCGGCAAGTGCAACCTGCGTTTCGACGATACCAACCCCGTAAAAGAGGACACCGAATATGTAGACTCGATCAAGCGCGACATACAGTGGCTCGGGTTCCAATGGGCTGAGGAGCGTTATGCGTCGGATTACTTCGACCAGCTCTACGAGTGGGCCGTCGAACTCATCAAAAAGGGTCTGGCTTACGTCGATGACCAGTCGCAAGAGGAGATACGCCTCACGCGCGGCACCATATCGGAACCGGGCAAGGAGTCGCCGTGGCGGAACCGCTCCGTAGAGGAGAACCTCGACCTGTTCGACCGCATGCGCCGCGGCGAGTTCCCCGACGGAGCGAAGGTGCTGCGTGCCAAGATCGACATGGCGCACCCCAACATGCTCTTCCGCGACCCGATCATGTACCGTATAATCCACGCCGAACACCACCGTACGGGCAACAAGTGGTGTATCTACCCCATGTACGACTATGCCCACGGACAGTGCGACTCGATCGAGCGCATCACCCACTCGATCTGCACGCTGGAGTTCGACGTACACCGCCCGCTCTATGACTGGTTCATCGAGGCGCTGGGCATATACCCGTCGCACCAGTACGAGTTCGCGCGTCTGAACCTCACCTACACCATGATGTCGAAGCGCAACCTGCTCAAGCTGGTGAAGGAGGGCGCGGTGATGGGCTGGGACGACCCCCGCATGCCGACGATCTGCGCCCTGCGCCGCAAGGGTTACACGCCCGCTTCAGTGCGCGCCTTCGCCGAGATGGTGGGTGTGGCCAAGCGCGACAATGTCATCGACCTCGGCAAGCTGGAGTATTGCGTACGCGAGGACCTGAACAAGGCGGCGGAGCGCCGCATGGCCGTACTCAACCCCCTCAAGGTTGTAATAACCAATTGGGAGGAGGGTAAGGTCGAGATGCGCAAGGCCGTCAACAACCCCGAGGACCCCGAGGCCGGCATGCGCGAGGTACCCTTCTCGCGCGAGATATACATCGACCGCGACGACTTCATGGAGAATCCCCCCAAGAAGTATTTCCGCTTGAGCCCGGGCGGCGAGGTGCGCCTGCGCTATTCGTACCTTATAAAGTGCGAGGAGGTGGTGAAGGATGCCGAAGGCAACATCGTCGAACTGCGCTGCACTTTCGACCCCATGTCGGGCGAGGGCTCGTCGAGCGACGGCCGCCGCGTGAAGGGCGTAATACACTGGGTGTCGGCCCCGCATGCCGTCGAGGCCGAAGTGCGACTCTTCAACCCGCTGTTCCGTACGGAGGACCCGTTCGACACATCGGCAGGGCAAGAGTCATGGGAGGACAACCTCAACCCCGACTCGATGATAAAGGTAACCGGCTATCTCGAGCCGTCGCTCAAGGATGCCCCCGTCGGACACACCTATCAATTCGAGCGCGTGGGTTACTTCTGTCCCGATACTGACTCCACACCCGGGCATCCCGTATTCAACCGTACGGTTACGCTCAAGGATTCGTGGGCCAAGATAAACAGATAGCGATTATCCCGTAATAAGCAAACCCGCAGGCAGTTGCCTGCGGGTTTGCTTATATATGAAAAAGCCGCACAACCGTCCCTCAAGTGCGGGAATAGGCCCTGCCCTCCGTCCCCCGACACCATACCGAGAAAGGTTACAACTGTCGCACGTGTGACCAACTTCGGGGAAATATTATAAATATCGTATGCGGCAGTAACATTTTTTACATTAAATATTCGTATCTTTGTGCTATTCTGTACACGTCGATACGTATCGACCGCAAAATCGTTTTCAAGAATGGATATACGGAAAATTGGCTCTTCGCTCAGGACGATCTACGACTCGATGTCGGGAATCGAAATCGACGGTGCCGGCGGCGGATGGGTGAACATGGCCGGCTTCGGCCTCGAACTGTCGCGCAACGGCATCAATTACAGGCATTACGGATATGACAAGTTGCGGTCTCTGATAGAATCGCTGCCCGAGGTCTTCGAGATCTACCGCGACGACGAACTGCAGCCGCCCGTATTCTACATACGTCCCGTGACACAGTCCGCACAGTCCGAGACGACACCCGCGCGGAGGCCGGCAGTACCGCGTCTGGTCGATTGGGCATGGCTGGGACATATCCAAAGTGCCATGCAGGACCTTGCGGAGATGGCCATAGACGAGGAGTGGGATTTCGACACGGCGGGCAACCGCAGTTTCTCGATACTGACGAACTACCTTACCTATACTTTCGCCAAAATATACGAAGAGGGCAAGATAGCATATTCCGACGACGACCGCTGGGCGGTCTTCAACACGGGACTCGTCAACGACGTATACAAACCCATCTTCGCCCTCTTCGACCGAAACCGCAACGAGGGGCAGCAGACGTGGCATCTCTACGACTTCTGTACGCAGGGTGACGAGCGTGCCGGCAAAATCCTCGTGAACGAGTTTGCCGCGCTGCCCGAAGCGCCGCGATATTTCGATTCCGTATACGACATGGTATACGATGTGCAGTCGGGTGCGCCGGAACTCGACCACCGGCATATGATAATAGAACGCCTCGAACGCTACCCGTACCGCATACTCAAGGCATTCGCCCCCGAAGGGTTCGACATGATACGCCCCGAGAACCTGCCGGAGGCGCAAAGAGCGGTATTTTTCCGCAGGCTGAAGGCCGCACTCGAAAACGACTCGCAAAGTTACGACAACTTCAAGGCCATGATCGACGCAGCCGTGGAGGCGGCACTGAAACGTGTGCGGTGGAACTACAAGACAGCCGTTCCGATGTACTATCCCAAAACCAAAAGCGTATGCCTGCTGCTGCCGCTGTGCCTGAAAGACCGCAAACACGCCGATCTGGCATTGGTGGTATCGAGGGATGAACACGGGCACTACCGCGGCGAAACGATATACCCGCTCGAGTGGGCCTACCGCAATGCGCGTCTCGTATGCCGCCCCGACAGCGACTGGCTGGCACCGATGTTCGAGACACGCCGCAACGGATAGGCACCCGACGCCGCACTCTTCACGGCCGCCGGCACGACGACGGAGGCAGACCCAAATCCGCCTCCGTCGCTATTTTTGTCTGGTAATGATGCCAAAAATGGTTGGTGACATATAATGTAACCGACATAATATTTGGCAGTTATAAGGATAAAACAGAGATTAGTAGAAACGGGTTTCTA
>CASFQF010000024.1 GCA_949296635.1 uncultured Alistipes sp.
TGTAAAATGCCGGCACGGAAACATTCCCGTGCCGGCATTCTTTTGCTTCGGTTCAGCCTTCCCTCCGCAGGCCGTACAGGCGTTATATTATGCGCTCGACGAGTATTCGTTTGTCCTGCTGTAGCAGTTCGAGGAAGGTCTCGTCCGAGCGGCGGCTCTTGCGTATCTGTATGAGGAGCCGCGCGCGGTATATTATGCCCGTAGCGGTACGTTCGTTCTCCAATTCGAAGGAGACGACGGCATATCCCGCCTCGCGCAGGCGCGTGAGTGTCTCGCTCACGGCGTCGCGTTCGAGCGTCGAGAATACGAGCGACATGCGGTGCGAGCCGAGGCTGCCGAAAAAGAGGTTCAGCACCTCGAGCCCCACCAGTGTCAGTAGGGTGGCGGCGACGGCCACGCCGTACATTCCGGCACCTGTAGCCATGCCTACGCCCGATATGGCCCAGAGGCTGGCGGCGGTGGTAAGGCCGCGCACGATCTGGCGGTGGAATATGATGGCACCGGCGCCGATGAAACCTATGCCGCTGACGACCTGTGCGGCTACGCGGCTGGGGTCGAGACGCAGGCCGTCGTGTACGGCGATGAACTCTTCGAAGCCCCATTGCGATATTATCATGAACAAGGCGCTGCCGAGCGATACGAGGAAGTGGGTGCGGAATCCCGCCTCCTTGACGCGCCATTCGCGTTCGAGGCCGACGGCGGTGCCGAGCAGGCCTGCCACGACGAGACGGAAGATGAATACCCAAGTCATAGTCATTGTATTTTGTTTTATGCGTTGCCGGTGTTTAGCCGTTGGGACCGATGCGGGCGTGTGTGCACGGCCTGCGGGCGCCCGGGTCTCCCGATACAAAGATAAGGGAAAAATCGTGCTTTTGGACGATTATTCGGGCAAACGGATGAAGTATGCGATCAAAGGCTGCCGGAGGTTTTCTTCTGCGGCGTCATGCGCTGCAGAAGATGCCTATTAGTACCGGCACGCTCACCTCGAGCGCCATGCCGTGCGTCACGGCGAGCGGCACGACATCCTTGTCGTCGGCTTCGCGCACGATTGTGGGCAGGCATACGTCCATCGAGTTGATCCCCGCGACGGATATGGGGGCGTAACGGCCGCCACAGCGGGCGAAGAACGACGCCCCGATGAGGGCCGACATCTCGCGTATGATATTCGCCAGCAGGGCTATTGTGGCGAGTTCCGCGGCGTCGGGTGCGGCTCCCTTCATGTCGGCTATGAGTACCGACGAGAGGGAGTAGTATCCGAATCCGCTGCCGAGGGCGAGACAGTCCGCAAGGCTTCTGCCGCTGAGGATGAAGACCCCTGCGGCGGAGAAGAACAGCGTGCCGGCTATTGTAGCCAGCGGCAGCAGGAGCATCCCCGCGCCGAAGGATTGCCGCATGCGGCGCAGGTCGTCCGAGGCGCCGAGGCCTATGCCCACTTGGAATATCAGGGCCGAGAGTATGTATACGGGCAGGTCGTGGTCCGTGAGCCATGCGGGAGCGAGTCCCGCCCTACCTGTCGCGATGCCTGCGGCGAAGCAGGCGATTATTACGATATTCTCTTTCATCGTCCGCCTCCTTTCCCTATTATTCGTTTTGCGGCGCGTGCGGCGGCTATGCTGCCGGCGATGCCGAGCATGGCGATGACGGCGGCCTGCCAGCCGTAGCGGCCCATGTTGTCGATGACGGTGTCGTCGGCGCCCATGGCCGCGCCGAAGACGAAGAGCAGGGTGGGGACGGTGATACGTATGCCGCGCTCGGCGGCACGGGGCAGGCGGGTGCGGCGCGCGGCCAGCCCCACGGCTATCCCTGCGATGAGTATGAAGAGTATGCGAAACATTTTTCTGTCGGATTTATGGCCTGCCGCGTGCGCACCGCATGGCGTCAAAGGTCTGCTGCGGCACGTTGCGGGTGCGGCAGGCCGGTTTGTCGTTCGTGTTGTTTGTGGTGATGGTGCGGGGCGTGCTACACGCGATATGCGAAGCCCCGCTGCGCCGACAGGCGCCGTACGATCAGATAAATCCGCTGAACCAGTGGACATGTACCGCCGCCGTCGAGTGCATCGCTATGCGCTCGCCGCCGTTGCGTGTATGTCCTCCATGCAGTCTCATGCCCACCAAACGTTTACGGCCGGGGTTTATTTTGCAAAGGTACGTATTTTTTTGAAAACAGCTGTTTATGTAAGCGGCGCAGCCCCTGCCGGCCATATCGGCCGGCAGGGGCTGCAACTGTCTTTTTCGCATGTTTGGCGGCAGGCGGGAACGCTGCCGGGCGTTATCACGCTCCGCCAATAATTGATTATAGTTCCTTGAGTGTTATATCATCCGACACGCCAAGTTCTTTCCGTTTGTCCTCGAAGTCCTTTTTGCCGAAAGGCCCGAATATGTTTTCCTGTGCCTCCCATGCTTCTTGCGTGTTGTTTACGGGAATGATGTAATATTCGGAGGTGGTCCTGTCGTAACGCTGCGAGGGCATGCCTGTGCTGTCCTTCAGGGCGCGATATGCCTTGACAAGAATGAAATCATCGTCGTATCCCGCTGCGTGGACGCCCGCGCCGGTTATGCCCGTATAGGGCGCATCATCTCTCTGCGGGTGATAGCACACGTCCATGTCATCCTTGGTATCCACCGCTATCAGGTAGTAGTTCCCTGTGAGATGCCGCTGGTATACGAACCCGCAGCCTTGTATCAGGGGCAGTGAAAGGATGAGCAGCGATATGACCGTTTTCATCTCTGTGTGCCGTTACTGCCTTATCCACGAGATCAACTCCTTGAACGAGGGGCGCTTGCCGTGCATGAGGATGCCGACGCGGTAGATACGTCCCGCGAGCCATATCATCGCAACCACCGATGCGTAGAGCAGCACCAGCGAGAGTATGATCTGCCACGAAGGTATGTGCGAGGGTATTCGCGCTATCATCACGATGGGCGAGGTGAATGGTATGATCGACCCCCAGAATGCTATCGTAGAGTTGGGATCCTCGAATACGGTCATCATAAGGATGAATCCGAGGATGATGGGTATGGTTATGGGAGTCTGAAGCTGTTGGGCGTCCTGTATCGAATCGACGCTCGAGCCCACGGCGGCGAACATGGCCGAGTAGAAGAGGAAGCCTCCCACGAGGAACAGCAGCAGGTAGACGAACATCATGACCATCTGCGCGGGGTTCGTGGCCAGTGATACGGCCGAGATAAGGTCGGCATCCATACCGGCTTGGGCGGAGGTGATCGTGCCGGCCTCGACGGCGCGCACGGTCTCCATCACGTCGGAGGGCACGAGCGCCGACATCATCGCGGCCCCCACGCCGCATATCAGTATGGCCCATATCGCCACCTGTGTGGCTGCTACCGACGCCACGCCGAGGATCTTGCCCGTCATGAGCTGGAATGGCGATACGCTCGACACCAGCACGTCTAACACGCGGCTGCCCTTCTCCTCTATGACGGAAGTCATCACCATCGAGCCGTATATTATGAGGAACATATACAATATAATGCCCATGAGGCCTCCCAGCCCGTATGCCAGCGCCGACGAGGTGGCCTCGGCAGGCTCCTCTCCCTCTGTAAGGTCGGTGCGGTATGCCGAGAGCGACACCTTCACCTTTACGTCCCTCATTATCTGCTCGAGGTTTTCGATGTTGTAACGCTTCAGCCGTTCGTTTTCGATTATGCGTTCCATCTGCGAGGTGATGGTGCTCTCCAGCGCCATCGATGACGACGAGTTGGTGTATAGCTTCACGTCGGCGGGGTTGTCGACTATGTCGCCGCCTATCCACAGCACGCCGAAGATGTCGGTGTCGGCCCGTGCCTGTTCGAGACTCCGGTCTGTGGCCTCGAATATGACGTCGTCGCCGTTTTCGAGCTGCGGGGCAATGATGCCGCTGTCGTCTATCACCAGCAGGTGCTTGGTATCGCCTTTGGCGAAGAGCATGATCAGCGTGGGCGCCGCCATGAGCGCCAGCATCAGCACCGGCATGAGGATGGTGGTTATGATGAATGACTTTTTGCGTACCCGCTCGTTGAATTCGCGGGCTATGATTATGCGTATCTTGTTCATTGTTGTGATGTTTTGTTGTTCGCTGCGATTCGGAGCCTGTGGCCCCCTCCCTTTATAACTTGCCCTCGACGGCGCGGATGAATATGTCGTTCATGCTGGGAATCACCTCATGGAACGAGCGCAATTCGATGGCATCGTTCACGGCGGCCACCGTCTGGCGCACCGTCGCCGCGGGGTCGAGCTTGAGGCGCGTGGTGTGGTATGGCGTGTCGCTCACCTCGGCTGTCCCCAGAATCTCGGCCATTGGCGCCACGGCGTTCTCCAGCGTGGCGGGGTCGCCTCCGTAGGTCACCTCGAAGATGTTTTCGCCGAAGCGGCGGCGAACTTCGTCGACCGAACCTGAAAGTATGTTGCGCGACTTGTTTATGAGGGTGATGTGGTCGCATATCTCCTCGACGCTCGACATGTTGTGCGTCGAGAATATCACCGTCGAGCCGTTGTCGCGCAGGCGCAGTATCTCCTGCTTGAGCAGGTTGGCGTTGATGGGGTCGAATCCCGAGAAGGGCTCGTCGAAGATGAGCAGGCGCGGCTCGTGCACCACCGTGGTGATGAACTGCACCTTCTGCGCCATACCCTTCGAGAGGTCTTCGACCTTCTTCTCCCACCAGTCCTCGATGCCGAAGCGTACGAACCACTTTTTGAGGCGCTCGACGGCCTCGCGGCGCGAGAGACCCTTCAGCTGGGCGAAGAATACGGCCTGCTGTCCCACCTTCATCTTCTTGTATAGTCCGCGTTCCTCGGGCAGGTAACCTATGTGGCGGATGTCGTCGTCGGTGATGTGGTGGCCGTCGAATGTCACGGCGCCGGCGTCGGGCAGTGTGATGCGGTTGATGACACGTATGAGCGTGGTCTTGCCTGCGCCGTTGGGGCCGAGCAGACCGTAGATGGAGCCCTTGGGCACCTCGAGCGAGACGTCGTCGAGGGCCGTGTGGCCCGCATAGCGTTTGGTGACGTTCGCTATCTGCAGAATATTCATGTTTCGGATGTGTTGTTTGTGTTATGTGTAATATCAGTCGCAGTGCGGGAGACAAAATTACAAAACAGAGCACAAAAAATCTTATTTTCGATATAAAAATCTCATGACACTGCCGCTGCGGGTGTTGTGCCGGCCGCGGGCCCCGCACGCGGAGGCGGAATGCCGGCATTCCGCCGAAAACAGGAGGGAAAAATTTGGCGGCCTCGTACGAAAATACTATATTTGTCACCGTATCGGTTTCCCGCAGCCGGCCCGTCCGGTCAGGGAATCAAAAGGGAAACGGGTGTGAATCCCGTACAGTTCCCGCTGCTGTATGCTCCTCCGCCTTGTCTGGGCGGATGTCGGAAACGGCTCTCTTTGACCACTGGTCCTGCAGGATCGGGAAGGTGCCGTCCTCCGGAGCGAGTCAGAAGACCTGCCGATGCCGCGACATGCGCATTCCACCTGCGGCGAACGGGTCCTGCGTAACACTTTCAAATCATTGTTTTGGATCTCGGCACACATGCGTGCCGTTCAGCACCGAAGCCTCGGCGGGGTTTCGTCCGTGCCGTTGCCCTCCTCTGCAGACAGAGGGGCGGTTGTGCGGCATATTGTCCCCGTAATGTCCGTATGTCGCGCAACGGTTTGTCCGACAGACCATTGTTTAATACATAAAAACTGTTGTTTATGAAAAGGATGAAGACAACCGACCGTTACGAAGCTCCCGCGATCCAAGTGTACCGTATTGCCGTCGAGCATGGATTTGCCCTCTCGGGCAGCACGATCGAAGGGTGGGAAAACGGAGGGGATTTTTAACCGCAAAGGAGTGATGCCATGAAGACCATGCGATTTTCAGTTCTGGCGGCGGCCGTTGCCGCCCTTGCGGGGTGCTCGAAGATGGAGCCCGCAAAAACAGAGAACGCCGGTGCGGGACACGAAGTGTACCTTGCCGTGAGGGCCTCCTCGTCCGATACCCGCACGGCCATATCTCCCGACTACTCTATCAGTTGGGCCGAGGGCGATGCCATAGGCCTGTTTTATAATTCGGATGAAATAAAGGCGGAGTGGGGTTTCTCGGAAGGTTCGTTTACTGTGAAGAACGGTTATACGCAGAACCTTTATTACCCCATTTATACCGGTGCGGGATCAGGGACTGCGGCATTCTCCTACAAGGATTATGTAGCCGGATCGGTGCAACACCCCATGTCGGGATATTACAGCGGTAATTTCTATTGGCAGGGTGACGTTTCGCAGACCACGCTCTATGCTTACACTCCGTACCGTTACGATACGGGTTGCGGCTCGGCGTATAACGTGGAGTATATGCCTTTCCTGCTGCCGGCCGTGCAGACGGGAACGCTGGAGGGCGTTGCGGCCTGCGATCTCGCGTACGCCTCGGCAGCGATCATGCGCGGCGCGGACGACGTGGTGCGCGGCGAGGCCGACTTCCGGTTCCGGCACCTCTTCTCGATCCTCGAGATCACGGTGGAGAACACGCTCGCGGATGCCGTTACGGTGGAGTCGGTGACGGTATCGGCCGCAGCCGGCAAGGCCCTTACGGGCGACTGCACGGTCGACCTGACCACGGGTGCGGTCATGATGGGCAAGCGTGCCGACTCCTTCGGACAGATCGAAGGCACGGCCCTGCCGTCCGTTACGGTAAGCCCCGAAAAAGGCGTTGTGCTGCTGCCGAAGGCCGCCGCGACGCTATATGCCGTTGTGGCGCCGTGCGACCTGACGGGCGCTGCGGTGCGTGTGACCACGTCGGCGGGCAGTCAGGATTTCTCGGTGGCGGGCATCACCGCCGAGGCTGGGAAATATTACCGCAAGAGCGTCTCGCTTTCGGACCTGACTCCCGATCCCGTTGCGAAGGTATATACCATCGACTTCGAGGACGTGCAGCTCGGGACGGAGCACTACTCGGGCATGATCGGAGATCACAGCTATGAGAATATCCTCACGGCACAAGTTCTGGATCACGGCGATTGGACCGGCGAGGACTATTGGGGCTGGAGCGGCCCCATCTATACGACGGGCGACGGTGCGGCCGTATTTACAGGCTATTACAACGATTTCGGGGGATATTTCCCCACGTGGGGGGCCTTTGCGTTTTCGGCCAACAGCCGTGACACGTTCGTGGACAACGATGACTATGCATATCAGTTCTGCGCCGTAACATCCGGCAAGGGCGCGAACAAGTTTGCCATTACGTACGACATAAGGTCTTTGCAGATGGATCGTGTGGATACGGCTGTCGATTTTGCCGAAGCGGTGAATCCCGTGTCGGTCGATGTGACGAATACGTCAATGATGGGGGGACATATGAACGAAAACCCTGCGGTTACGTTTGTAGGCTATTTGTCGGGCGTGAAGAGCGGCGAGGTGACCTTCAGTCTCGTCGACGTGAAGGAGTGGACCGAGGTGGACCTTTCGCCGCTGGGCCGTGTCGACCGTGTGGTTGTGGTCATGGGCGGCAAACCGAACAGTACGCCGTACTACGTGTGTCTCGACAATCTGAAATATACGAAAGCCGAGTAACGGTTTTTATATATTGTGAGAGTTTAGTGTGTGTCCGGAGCGCAGCGGTGCGCTCCGGTTTTTTGCGCGTGTATTGCGTACAGGGGCGCCCCGCCGCAGCCGGTATGCCTCCCGCAGGGCCCGTGCGGGGTGCCTGTGCGGTGACGGCAGGGATTTTAGATTATATTTTGACGTGAAAATTAATTGTATTACCTTTGCGGGCGTATCGGTTTCCCGCAGCCGGCACGGCCGGTCAGGGAATCAAAAGGGAAACGGGTGGGATGCCCGTACAGTTCCCGCTGCTGTATGCTCCTCCGCCGCAAGGCGGGATTGCGGAGCGGCTCTCTTTGACCACTGGTCCTGCGGATCGGGAAGGTGCCGCCTGCGGAGCGAGTCAGAAGACCTGCCGGTACGGAACCCTGCGCACTCGGCCTGCGGCGAACGGGAGGGGGCGAAACAAGGTTTATCACGATTTCGGAGTTTTGCCGTATGTCCGGCGTCTGCAGATGCCGGTCCGGAGTGCCGGCCGCGGACGGGGCGTACCATGTAAGGGGCGTGCCGTGCGCCGCGGCATGGCAGATCGGGGTCCGGGCGATGGGGATACGGCGGCCGGCAAGGCGGCTGCCCGCGACGGACGGAGAGGATAGGGCGGGCGGCGCAGCCTGAAATGTAGGGGAGGGGAAATGTTTAACCTAAATATCGGAAAGATGAAAAAGATGAGACTTATTGCGGCGATGTTCGCCGCGGCAGCGATGTTCGCAAGTTGTTCGGAGGACGGCCCCTCGATGGAGACGGCCATCGTTACGTTCGAGGGTTCGGAGTGGACGCCTTTCGTGGCCTCGTCGTTCGATGCCACCTACACGGGTGCGGTCGCTACGCCCGACTATGTATGGGAGGACCGCGCCACTTCGCTGACGGGACCCAATATCTTCTCTGGCGGCTACTTCTCCGGCGGCTGGGTAGTGTCGTCGTACAACTCGAACGATCTGGCCGCCTACGGCGACTACACCACCGACCTGTATGTATACAACGCCTCTAACGGGAATTCGATGACGCGCGGCGGCCACAACGGTTCGGACACATTCCTCATAGGTTACGGCAACAAGAGCGAGTGGGGTGACTTCCGTCCGTCGCTCAAGTTCGCCGACGGCAAGGCGCGTGTCGTATGCGGCTGTTATGTCAACTCTACCTGCTATTTCCTCAACATTGCGCAGAACGGCAACTACTCGTCGCCCGCCATCGCCGAGGGCCAGAAGGTGGAGATCATCGCCACGGGTTATGACGCCGAGGGCAACGAGACGGGTTCCGTCACGATGACCTTTGCCGAGAAGGACAACATGATCACCGAGTGGACGCCGTGGAACCTCTCGTCGCTGGGAGAGGTCGTCGAGGTGAAGTTCGACATGACGGGCGACGTGACCAACGATTACGGCTTCGCCATGCCCACCTACTACGCCATCGACGACGTTACGGTCGAGTGGCAGGCCGAATAAGGAGGTATATGGGCGTGCGGCAGGGGCCGTTGCCGCGCGCCGCAGCAGACGGGAGGCGCACCGCGATCCGATGCCGGATCGGGTGCGCCTCCTTTTTCCGTCCTGTTGCGTTCCGCATGCGGAGAAGTTTCCCGACGGGGGCGTTATCTGGCGAAAAAATACTATATTTGTACAATTGGGGCATGTGATGCTGCCTCCATGACGGGTATGCGGGCCGTATTGCCGTAATCCCGTTATAGAGTATTTTTAACCGAAAACCGTTTCGACATGTTGAGAAAAACCGTTTTGTCGGGAGTAGCGCTTGCGGCGGCACTTTTGTGCGGCGGTGCATGTGCGGCGCAGGATGCCGCGTCGTTGATACCGGCGGATGCCGCCGTTGTGGTGCGGATCAATTCGGGCCGCATATTGGATAAGATGGGTGGCGATGAGTTTGTTTCCAATGTCATGCGGGCGGCAGGGCAAGAGGCTGCAGAGGCCGTCTCTTCACCGGAGGAGTGGGGCATCGACCTCGGCAAGCCGGCCTATGTCGCAGTCTCGAATGGCGAGGATGTCTCTGCGACCGTAATCATGAACCTCTCGGATGCGGCGCTCTTCGAGCGCGCGGCGCAGGATTTCTGCGGGGGCAGGGTGCACCGCCGCGGCGATGTCGCGTGGGTCGAGAACGACGGCCGCTGCGCGGTTTTCGATTCGCATGTGGCCGTCGCGGCTGATGTCGGGGGAGGCCGCGATGCCGCGTGGTGGTGTCGCGCTCTGGAACATAAGGAGGGCGTCGGGCCCGCGACGGAGGGTATCCGCCGCATTATGGAGGCAGATGCCGACATTGCGGTGATGGTTTCGGGCGCTATCTTCGACGAGGATGAGCTCTCGATGATGAAGGGTATCTACGGCGGCGACCTCCCTATGGAGGATATAACGATGGTATGGAGCCTTTCGAGCGGCCGCGGCGTCGCCGAGATGCGTTACGGCGTGGTGCCCGAAAGCGATGCCGCGGCGCGTTGTCTCGCAGAGAATACGGTGGGCATGCGGCGTGTCGAGGGCCGTTATGCCGACTGTATCCCCGCGTCGTCGATGCTCGTGATGTACAGCGCCATAGACGGGGCCAAGGTGTCGGAGACGCTGGCGCGGCTGCAGCTCCTTGCCGATACCGGCGAAGATGAGGATTTCGCGCAGCTGCGGCGCATCGTGGAGTCCCTGTCGGGAGACATTGCCGTCGTAATGGGTGCGCCGGTCGCAGACGGTGACGGCGTGTCTGCTCCCGCCACGATCATGGCGCAGGTGGCGGATGGCGAGCTGATGGATTTCGCGGTGCGGAAGCTGGGGGATGGAGCACCCGTCGAGAAGACCGATGACGGTTATGTGATCGGGACCGGCGGCATGAATATATGGATGAGCACGCGCGACGGCAACATGGTCATGTCGACCGTCGAGGGTATGACGTCGCTGCCGAAGGCTTCGGACCCTGCGGCACTTGCCGGCTGCCGCGAGGGCTACGGTGCCTTTTACCTTGATGTCAAGCAGCTGCTGGCGGCGGCAAGGCCGTTTCTGGAATTGCTGGATTCGGGCGGTTCCGCCGTGTCGCTGCTCTCGCGCGTGGATCGCGTGGAGAGTATTGCCGAGCGCCCCGACAGCTTCCGTTGTACGGTGTACTTTACCGACGGCGGGGATAACCTGTACCGCATATTGGCCGATGCGCTGACGGCGTTCGGGACCGTGGAGGATGCCGTCGAGGGCGGCGGTGCGGCGGAGTCGCCGGCTGACGCGGCGGTGGAGTGACGGCGGCACCGGTATCCCGCACGCCGTGCATGCGGCTGGCGCCGCATAGGGGGCGTATAGAAAGAGTGCCGGTGCGGCGATGTTGGGAGCCGAAAATTGCGATCGTTTGAAAGAAGTTTATTACCTTTGCAACAGCAAAATAAAAATACACACAAGAGCGATGAAAGAGATGGTTCTGGTTTCTGGCGGTGCGGGTTACATAGGTTCGCATACCGCCGTGGAGTTGATAAATGCGGGCTACGATGTGGTCGTGGCCGACAACCTGTCCAATTCCGACATGAGCGGCGTCGAGGGCGTACGCAAGATCACGGGCGTCGACGTGCCCTTCGTCAACGTCGACTGCTGCGACAAGGAGGCATTCCGCCGCGTTTTCGAGCAGTACAAGTTCAATTCGGTGATCCACTTCGCCGCATACAAGGCCGTGGGCGAGTCGGTTACCGATCCCATGAAGTATTACCGCAACAATCTCACGTCGTTCATGAACGTGGTGGACCTGATGCGTGAGTTCGGCCGCCAGAATATCGTCTTCTCATCGTCGGCGACGGTATACGGCGAGGCCGACCACCTGCCCGTTACGGAGCAGACGCCGCGCAAGCCGGCTACCTCGGCCTACGGCAACACCAAGCAGATGTGTGAGGATATACTGCGCGACTCTGTTGCGGCGTATGACGGGCTCAAGGGTATCGCGCTGCGTTACTTCAACCCCATCGGAGCACACCCGTCGGCCCTCATCGGCGAGCTGCCGCGCGGCGTGCCGCAGAACCTCGTCCCCTTCATCACGCAGACGGCGGCCGGCGTGCGCGAGTGCTTGAGCGTCTTCGGCGACGACTATCCCACGCCGGACGGGTCGTGCCTGCGCGACTATATCGACGTGGTCGATCTGGCCAAGGCCCACGTGGTGGCCATCACCCGCATGGTGGAGAACCGCAACAAGCAGGGGTATGAGATCTTCAACGTCGGTACGGGCAACGGTACCTCGGTGTTGGAGCTGGTACACAGCTTCGAGCGTGTGAACAACTTGAAACTCAACTATAAGATAGCGCCGCGCCGTGCTGGCGACGTGGTGGCCATCTGGGCCGACACGACGCTGGCGAATACGGAGCTGGGATGGAAGGCGGAGCGTTCGCTCGACGACACGCTGCGTTCGGCATGGGCGTGGGAGAAACACGTTCGCGGCATAAAATAGCCGCCGCATAAAATAAAACGCGGCCGCGGCGCGTTAGTGTGTGTACACAGGATGCGCCGCGGTGTTTTTGCGGTGTCGCAATTATTGATATACGGAATGAAAAAATATCTGCTTTTGTCTCTGTTGGCCCTCTTCTGCTGCGGCATGACGGCCGAGGCGCAGAGAATAGTACCCAAATACAAAAAAAAGAAAGAGGTGCGCGAGTACGACCTCGGCTTGTCGGAGCGCCGCTGGACCGTGACCTTCGGCGGCAGCTACAACATGGCGCTCGGGGCGTTCGACCGCATACGATACATCGACCGCGGCGATGTGGTGCGTTACGACCGCGCCCCGTCGTTGTCGGGCGGAAGCGTCCATCTGGGCGCGGGATACAAGTTCACCGACAACCTGACCGTCGGCGCCGAGGCGGGCATGCTGTTCCAGTATAACGACTATGCCCTGCCCCTGTATGCTACGGCTACCTATTATTACGGCCCGTCGAAAGGCAATTCCCGCCACCGTTGGTTCAACTATGTCAACCTCGGCCCGCAGTTCTATTTCAGCGGCAATACCAAGACGGGAGCCATGGCGGCGGCCGGCGGCGGCGTGCGTGTCATCGTGGGCGGGTCTTTGAAGATGGACCTGCAGCTGGGTTACCAGCTTAACATGCACCGCCCCGACATATGCGATACGGGCAAGTACGACATGCCGGCTTCGAATGTGCGCTACAAGGAGTATACGCACGTGTTGCAGGTGGGCGTCAACTTCATCATATTCTAACGTATCATGCCGCGGCGTATGCGACGTATGCGGTGGAAAAGTGAGGCGTCCTATACCGGACGGGTGCGTAAGGACGGGCAGAACCTCTGCCCGTCCTTACGGTTTTACGGTGCGGCCGCAAATGCGGCGGGGACGGTATGGGAAGTGGTACAAACATTAAAGGACGATATATATGGAACGGATGAGGAACATTGTGGCGATGTTTGCGGCAGCGGCTGCGCTCCTTGTGTCTGTGCCGTGCGTGGCGCAGCCCGGGAGTCGGGCGCCGCGGGTGGCTCTGGTCTATACGGTCACCACGCCCGAACTCAAGGCCGACGTCGAGCGGGCGTTGCGCGAGAGCGTGGGCGGGGATGTGGCACTCATGGTATACGAGGTGCCGGATGCCTTCAACGAGATCCGCGCCGAGGGTTACGTCACGCCCCATGCCGCAGCCCGCGTCGCCGAAACATACATGCGGGCGGTGGAGGATGGCGCGGACGCTGTGCTGAGCATCTGTTCGACGGTCGAGGATGTGGCTTACAGCATGCAGGATGCGGCGCGGTTTGTCGGGGTGCCGATAGTGATGGTCAACGACGCCATGTGCCGCGAGGCGGTGCGCTGCGGCGGTACCGTGGCGGTTGTGGCGACATTCCCCTGTTCGATAGCGCCCACACGGAGGACGCTCGAGCGGGCGGCGCGGGAGGCGGGCCGCCGTATCGAGGTACGGGAGGTGGTCATAGAGGGCGGTTTCGGCATGGCGCGCGGGCGGTTCGAGCGGCTGCTTGCGGAGCGTATCGCCGCGGAGGCCTCGGATGCCGACGTCGTGATCTTCACGCAGGGGTCCATGGCATACGTCGGCGGAAGCGTGTCGCGTACGCTGGGCGTGCCGGTGCTGACGAACCCGGCCTTCAGTGCGGAGTCCGTGGCGGAGGCGCTGAAGGCGAAGGACCTCGCCGGCGGGCGGTAGCGGCCGCCGGCGCGAGGGCTGCGGCGGACGGTGACCCTGCCTCCGGCCCTGCAGTTTGCGACGGGGCCTATTATGGAGGCGGAAAATTTTGATTTTTGGATATTAAGGCATATCTTTGCCCTCGATTTCAGGCATGATGGGAGAGGCCGGACCGTGGATTGGACCGCAGGCGCATGGACGGATGCCCAGCCGGAAGGTATGGGAAACGGCATGCAGCCGGAACGGAGGGCTGTGGCGCCGCGCGGGCGACGCATGAGGAATCGGCGGTCGGAGTCCCTTGAGTAATGCCGCAGGTAATAACATTAAAGTACACAAAAAAGATGAAAACACTTCAGCTCAAAGCAGTGAAGCGTGCCGATTTCGGCAAGAAGGCCGCCAAGGCTTTCCGTCGCGAGGGTCTGGTGCCCTGCATGATCTACGGCGGTGGCGAGGAGATCGCATTCACCGTAGACGCCAAGGAGGTAAAGCCTCTGATCTACACTCCCAATTCGTATATCGTCGAGCTTGACATCGACGGCAAGGTCGAGAAGGCCGTAATGCGCGAGGTGCAGTTCCACCCCGTACGCGAGCAGATCCTTCACATCGACTTCTACCGTGTTCAGGAGGGCAAGCCCGTCGCAATAGCCGTTCCCGTACGCCTGAGCGGTACCGCCGAGGGCGTGAAGGTGGGCGGTAAGCTGGCCCTGTCGGCCCGCAAGCTCACCGTGAAGGCTCCCGTTGACAAGCTGCCCGATGAGGTGGTTATCGACGTGACCCCGCTGAAGGTGGGCCAGACGATCTTCGTCGGCGACCTGAAGTTCGAGGGTCTGACCTTCGTAACCCCCGCCACGACGGCCGTCTGCGCAGTCCGCGTAACGCGTGCAACGCGCAGCCAGCAGTAACAATCTGGCGCATAATCCGAAAAGCGGATGAAATATCTGATTGCAGGACTGGGGAACATCGGCGCGGAATATGCCGACACCCGTCACAATATCGGATTCAGAGTGTTGGATGCCTTGGCCGAGGCATCCAACGTCTCTTTTACGGCGGGGCGGTACGGCTCGACGGCGACGCTGCGGCACCGCGGACGTACGGTTATACTGCTCAAGCCGTCGACCTATATGAACCTTTCGGGCAAGGCCGTGCGTTATTGGCTCGAGCAGGAGAAGATCCCCGTCGAGAACCTGCTGGTCATATCGGACGACATAGCGCTGCCGTTCGGTGAGCTGCGCATGCGCAAGAAGGGGAGCGCCGGCGGCCACAACGGCTTGAAGAATATCGCCGAGCTGCTGGGGCGCGAGGACTGGGCCCGCATGCGTTTCGGCATCGGGGGCGACTTCGCGCGCGGCGGGCAGGTGGATTATGTGCTGGGCCATTGGACCGACGCGGAGCGTGCGGCGATGCCCGAGCGGCTCAAGGTATTCGGCGAGGCGGCGTTGTCGTTCGTGGCTGTGGGTCCCGACCTTACGATGAACGCCTACAACAAGAAGTGACGGCGCACGCAATGTTATATGCAAAGGGGGCGGAACCTGTCGGGTTCCGCCCCCTTTGGCGTTCATGGCGCCCGCCCTTATATCTTGCTCAGGGCTTCGAACCCCTTGCCGTAGACGCCCATGACGGAGCCCATGGTGATAAATGCGTTCTGGTCGACGCGCTTGGCTATCTTGAGGATGCTCGAGGCGTCGCGCTTGCGGCATACCACCATGACGATCTTGCAGCTGTGCTGCGTGTACCATCCCATGCCGTCGATGAGGGTGACGCCGCGGTGTGCCTCGTTGTTGATGGCGGTGGCGATGCTCTCGTAGTCGTTGCTTATGATCATTATCTGGCTCGATTGCTGGCTTCCCGACTGTATGAGGTCGACCGTGTACCCGTATACGGCGACCATGATGTAACCGTAGATTACGGTGGCTATTCCTGAAGCGAGGTCCGAGGCGAAGAAGAGCGAGCAGCCTATGATGACGAAGTCGCCGGCGATGACTATGCGGCCGTAGCTTACGGTGCGGTACTTGTTTATGATCATGGCGACAATGTCGGTTCCGCCGGTCGAGCCTCCCTGTGCGAAGCATATGGCCACGCCGACGCCGGCGATGATGGCGCCGAGGATCACGAGCAGTATGTTGTGCGAGTCGATGTTCTGGGTGTATATCTCGAGTATGTTTTCAGGCAGGACCATGCCCCACATATCCATCGTGATGGATAGTATGATGATGCAGTATATGGTTTTGATGCCGAAGTTCCACCCGACGATGAATCCCGCCACGAGCAGCAGCAGCAGGTTGACGATGAAGACGAACTGTCCGATCGAAATTGCTGGAACCAAGTGGTTGAGCAGCATCGAGAGACCTGTGGCGCCGCCGCCCATACCTCCTGCGGGGATGATGCATGCGACCCATCCGAACGAGTACAGCAGCATGCCTATACCCATCATGAAATACTCCTTTACGGTCCTAAAAATCGTGTCGACTGTGATTTTCATGGTTATGATTGCTTATACTTTGTAATCGTAGAGCGTTATTTTGCTGTCAGATTTTATCCTGTTCCTCAAAATTTCGCCGCAAATATAATATAAGGTGTGCGTTTTGGCAAATTTATTTTCGGCCTGTAAGAAATATTGTCGGGCAAATGCCGTGCGGGGCGGTTCGGGGCAGTACGGTTCAGGCGCCGTTACGTGCTTCGAATAGGTCTCCCTGCCGTGCGTCGAGCTCCCCGAGGCGGCGGTCGAGCTTCCCGAGCAGGGTCTCGTTGCGTATGAGCCCCCAGCCTTGGGTGTGGTGGAAGCGGGGCGGGGCCTCGCCCGCGAAACGCTCCACGACCAGATCGGGGCGCAGGCGGCGCAGGATCCCGATGAAGAGGTCGATGTACTCCTCGACGCTCCAGAAGCGGAACTGCTCGGGTGCGGCGTCGTACTCGGCGGCGAGGGGTGTGCCGCGGAAGAGCTGCAGCTGGTGGAACTTCACCGTGGTCAGGGGCAGGGCGTTTATCTCGTCGGCGCGGTCCATGAGCATTCGGTCGGACTCGCCGGGCAGGCCGAGGATAAAGTGTGCGCCTGTGTGTATGCCCCGTTCGGCCGTGAGGACGATGGCGCGGCGTGCCGCGGCGAAGTCGTGGCCGCGGTTTATGCGGCGCAGGGTCTCGTCGGAGGTGGACTCCACGCCGTACTCTATGGCGACATATCGGTCGCGGGCTATCGAGGCGAAGTAGTCGAGTTTCGGTTCGTCGACGCAGTCGGGGCGCGTGCCGACGACGATGCCGGCGACGAGGGGGTGTGCGAGGGCCTCGTCGTAGAGCCTCCGCAGATGCTCCAGCGGCGCATATGTGTTGGAGAAGGATTGGAAATAGACCAGAAAACTCTCGGCGGTGCGGTAGCGGCGGCGGTGGAACTCGATGCCCTCGTCTATCTGCTGCCGGACGCTTTTTGCGGGGGTGCAGTAGGAGGGGGTGAAGGCGGCGTTGTCGCAGAAGGTGCAGCCGCCGCGGCCGAGGGTGCCGTCGCGGTTGGGGCATGTGAAGCCGGCGTTTACGGCCACCTTCTGTATGCGATGTCCGAACGTGCGCCTGAAGTAGGCGGCGTAGCTGTTGAATCTGCGGTTATCGCCCCACGGGTACATGTTTGCGCTTTATCCTGACTGCTGTTGTGCGGATAGTGTAGGTCGGTTGCGGGCGCATGCGGTGTCGGGGTGCCGCGCCGCAGTTGCAAATGTAGCGAAACAATCTCTAAAAACGGCTCCCGCCGTCGGAAATGTAGAGAATAAATGCCTATATTTGTCTATATAAATTCAACAGACCCGATTATGAAGAGGATCGCTTTGGTAATGGCCGTTGCAGCCATGTTTCTCGCCGGCACATCATGTGCCCCGCGCTACAAATGCGTTGAAAACCCCTTTATCGAGTCGTCGAACACCATGACGATCGACATCTCGAAGGTGGAACTGACCGATACGGCGGCCATTCTCCATGCGGACGCCTATTTCCGCCCGCACTATTGGATAAAGATCAGCTCGGACTCCTACCTGCAGGCCGATGGCCGCAAATACGCCCTGACGGGGACGCAGGGGATCGACGCCGACTCTCTGTTCTGGATGCCCGACTCGGGCGAGGCCTCTTTCGTGCTGATGTTCGAGCCTCTGCCGCGCGGCACGCGGTCGTTCGACTTCATCGAGTCGGACTGCGACGACTGCTTCAAGTTGTTCGGTATCGACCTCACGGGAAAGAGGTCTTGCGGTGTGCCGGAGGATATTCCCGCCGAGGCGGTGCGTGCTTCGGAGACCCTGCCCGAAGCGTTGCCCGTGCCGCAGTTCAAGGTGGGGGAGACGGTGGTGCACCTGCACCTGTCGGGTTATCGCAGGGAGCTGGCCAACGAGGCCAATATCTATCTCAATACCCTGCTGGAGGGTCAGCAGCCATATACGGCGGCGATAGATCCCGAGACGGGCGTGGCCGAGTTCCGTTTCTGGCAGTACGGCCCCGCGAAGGCGTTGATAAGTGTGGGTACGGTTAACTGTTCATTGTGGCTTGCCCCGGGTGAGCAGACGGACATATATGTCGATATGCGGAATACCGGCCGTCGTATCATGTCGCGCCGTGCGGAGAAAAAGGGGCTGCCGCAGCCCGGGGATATGCCTTCGAGCTATGCGACGGGTGCCTATGCGTCGCTGCTGTCGCCCTCCTTATCGTCGGACGCATACTACGGTATGGACCTTTATACGGGGCTGTTCGCCGACTACAGGATGACGGCCGCCGAATATACGCGCCATGTCGTCGATCTCTATAAGTCGCTTGCCGACAGCATCTCACGCAGCGACCTGCCGGCAGTGGGCAAGGAACTCTCACTGATTGGCCTGCAGCAGGATGCGGTCGTTGCCATGGCGGCGGGCGACGAGCTGCGCGAGCATAACTACCGGTCGGTAAACGACAAGTGGGATTACGGCGAGCCGTTGGATGTGAAGATCGACCCGCTGACGACCGATAACCGTGCGGAGCTGTGCAAGCTGTTCGATGTGGCGGACCCGAGACTGCTGATGGGCGACGGGATGCTGGACTATGTGATGGCGCTTACGGATGGCGGTATCGCATGGCCCGAGGGGGCGGGCATCGGCGAGAGTTTCGCCGCCGACCTTAGGAAGGCGATGCCTTTGGTCTCGAAGGCTGTCAATGCCGCCTTGACGGACGACGATCTCAAGACGTTGGAGGGCCTGCGCGACCCCTTCTGCCGCGAGGCGCTGATGAAGATGCAGGAGAATATGCTGGCGCGGCTGAAGGAGGCCGAGGGTCGTGCCGTGGTCGAGCCGACGCCCGACGTGGCCGTGGAGAAACTCTTCGATGCGATCATCGCACCGTATAAGGGTAAGGTTGTATTCGTGGACTTCTGGAACACATGGTGCGGTCCGTGCCGTGCTGCCATCAAGGCTGTCGAGCCGCTGAAGTCGGGCGAACTGAAGAGCGACGATCTGGTGTGGATATATATCGCCAACGGGACCTCGCCCATCGTGACCTACAAGGAGATGATCCCCGACATACGGGGCAAGCACTTCCGCCTGAACGACGAGCAGTGGATGTACCTGTGCGACAAGTTCGGCATCGACGGCATCCCGTCGTATGTTGTGGTGGAGAAGTCGGGCAAATACGGCCTGCGCAACGACCTGCGCGACCACGACAGGATGAAGAGCGAACTGAAGAAGATGATCGGTAAGTAATGACCGGACGTAAATATTCCATGCGTACCATTCTGCGGCTCGGAGCCCCTTCGGGGGCTCTTTGCCTCGATAGCTGCGGGGGTGTGGCCGCACGACGGACGTTGAGCCTATGATGTATGCCGACATAGTATTGCCTTTGGCCCAGCCGGCCTATTCGTTTGCCGTTTCGGAGGGTGCGGAACTGCATTGCGGCGATGCCGTGGCGGTGCAGTTCGGCCCCCGTTTCATATATACGGGCATCGTGTGGCGCCTGCACGCGGAGCGTCCCGCCGTAAAACGGGTCAAGAGCGTCGGCCGGCGCCTCTACGACGTGCCGCTTCTGGATGAGCGTCAGATGCGTTTCTGGGAGTGGGTCGCCGACTATTACATGTGTACGCTGGGCGAGGTTATGCGCATGGCGCTGCCATCTATGGCCAAGCCGCGCGGCGCTACGGAGGAGGAG
>CASFQF010000025.1 GCA_949296635.1 uncultured Alistipes sp.
CATTTCTGACATGACAAACAACAGCTATATAAAAGGATTCCTGCACGGCGTGGGCTCGCTGCTCACGGGCCTCAAGGTTACGGGACGCGAATTCTTCACCCCGAAGGTGACGGAACAGTACCCCGAGAACCGTGCCACGCTCAAGATGTTCGACCGCTACCGCGGCGAACTCACAATGCCGCACGACGCCGACGGCAACAACCGCTGCATCGCCTGCGGCCTCTGCCAGACGGCATGCCCCAACGGCACCATCCGCATCACCGTAGAGACGGTCACCGACCCCGAGACGGGCAAGCCGAAGCGGCGTCTGGCACGGTACGAGTACGACCTCGGCTCGTGCATGTTCTGCCAGTTGTGCGTCAACGCATGCCCGCACGACGCCATACGCTTCTCGACAAACTTCGAGCACGCCGTATATACGCGCAGCAAGCTCGTAAAAACACTCAACAAGATATAAAGCCATGGAGATAACACTCGAACTCATCGTATTCACCATATTGGCCCTCTTCACCGTGGTGAGCGCCGTGCTGGCCGTCACAACGTACCGCATTCTGCGTGCGGCCACATATCTTCTGTTCGTGCTTTTCGGTACGGCCGGAATATATTTCCAGCTCAACTACTCGTTCCTCGGAGCCGTGCAGATGCTCATCTACGCGGGCGGCATAACCGTACTCTACGTCTTCTCGATACTGCTCACGTCGAGCCAAGGCGACAAGGCAGAGCAGATACGCGGCTACAAACTCTATTCGGGGCTGGCGGCAACGCTCCTCAGCCTCGGGATATGCCTTTACGTCACGTTGAAGCACGACTTCCGCCCCTCGCACTTCGAACACGGAGAACTGGAGGTCACCGCCATAGGACACACGCTCATGAGCCCCGACAAATACGGCTATGTGCTCCCCTTCGAGGTGATCAGCATCCTGCTGCTGGCCTGCATCGTGGGCGGCATACTCATAGCACGCAAGCGTTAGACAAAAAAGTAAGCACTATGATACACATGGAATATTACCTGATCGTATCGACGATCATGATGTTCGCCGGAATCTACGGATTCGTCACGCGGCGCAACCTGCTGGCCATGCTCATATCTGTCGAGTTGATCCTCAATTCGGTAGACATAAATTTCGTGGTCTTCAACCGCTTCCTCTTCCCCGAACATCTCGAGGGTTTCTTCTTCACGCTCTTCGCCATAGGCATCAGCGCCGCCGAAACGGCCGTCGCCATAGCCATCATAATCAACATCTACCGCAACATCCGCAACATCAAGGTCAAGAGCCTGCACGAAATGAAGTGGTAAAGCCTAAACAACGATCGTCATGGAATACACAATTCTGATTCTCGTGCTTCCGCTGCTGAGCTTCCTCTTTCTGGGGCTCGCCGGCACCCGCCTGCGCCCCGCGGCCGCAGGCGCCGTCGGCACTGCCGTTCTGGCCGTGGTGACAGCGGTAAGCTATATGACCGCCTATGCTTACTTCTTCGGGCAGGGGCGCGCCGCTGACGGACTATATCCCACGCTCACACCGTGGAACACCACATGGCTGCCCATAAACGACACGCTCTCGATAGACATGGGCATCATGCTCGACCCCATATCGGTGATGATGCTCGTCGTAATCTCGACCGTATCGCTCATGGTGCACATATACTCGTTCGGCTACATGAAGGGTGAACGCGGCTTCCAACGCTACTACGCCTTCCTGTCGCTCTTCACAGCAAGCATGATGGGGCTGGTGGTGGCGACCAACATCTTCCAGATGTACGTCTTCTGGGAACTGGTAGGCGTAAGTTCATACCTGCTCATAGGCTTCTACTATACCCGCAAGGAGGCCGTGGCCGCCTCAAAGAAGGCCTTTATCGTCACGCGCTTCGCCGATCTGGGATTTCTAATAGGCATACTCTTCTACGGATACTACGCCGGAACCTTCTCCTTTAATCCGCAGACCGAGGCCCTCGCCGCCGCCGGCATGATCATACCGCTGGCGCTGGGGCTGATGTTCGTGGGCGGCGCCGGCAAGAGCGCCATGTTCCCGCTGCACATATGGCTTCCCGACGCCATGGAGGGCCCCACGCCGGTGTCGGCACTCATACACGCCGCCACGATGGTGGTGGCAGGCGTATATCTCGTGGCGCGCATGTTCCCTCTCTTCATAGGCTATGCCCCCGATGTGCTGCACGCCACGGCCATAGCCGGAGCCTTCACATCGTTCTACGCCGCCGTGGTGGCGTGCGTGCAGAGCGACATAAAGCGCGTGTTGGCATTCAGCACCATATCGCAGATAGGATTCATGATCGTGGCCCTCGGTGTCTGCACTTCGGCCGACCCCCACTCGGGTGGACTCGGATACATGGCCTCGATGTTCCACCTCTTCACCCACGCCATGTTCAAGGCGCTGCTCTTCCTCGGCGCAGGGTGCATAATCCACGCCGTGCACTCGAACGAAATGTCGGCCATGGGCGGCCTGCGCCGCTACATGCCCGTCACGCACATCACGTTCCTCGTGGCGTGCCTCGCCATCGCCGGCATATGGCCGCTGAGCGGATTCTTCTCGAAGGATGAGATCCTCACCGCCTGCTTCGCATACAGCCCCGTGATGGGATGGGTCATGACAGCCATCGCGGGCCTGACGGCATTCTATATGTTCCGCCTCTACTACTGTATCTTCTGGGGCCGCGAGAATCGCGCACTCCACGCCGAGCATACGCCCCACGAGGCGCCTGCGGCGATGACCCTGCCGCTCGCGGTGCTCGCCGCCGTGACCCTCTGCGCGGGTTTCATCCCCTTCGGGCACTTCGTCAGCAGCAACGGCACCGAATACGACATACATATCGACCCGACGGTAGCGGCCACAAGCCTCTGCGTGGCGGCCGCAGGCATAGCCCTCGCCACATGGATGTACGCCCGCGAGCGGCAGAGCGCGGCCGAGAGCCTCGCACGCCGCTTCGCCGCGCTGCACACGGCCGCATACCACCGTTTCTATATCGACGAGGTCTACCAGTTCATCACCCACCGCGTGATCTTCCACTGCATCTCGACCCCCATAGCGTGGTTCGACCGCAACGTCGTGGACGGCTTCATGAACATGCTCGCCCGCGGCGCCAACGGCGCCTCGTACCTCATACGGGAGATGCAGAGCGGCAGCATACAACGCTACTGCATATGGTTCCTCGGAGGCGCGCTCGTGCTTACAATAATACTCCTCTTCACAAGATAAACGTCATACTGCAATGAATATACTATCGCTTTTTCCGGCCATTCCGCTCATGATGATGCTCGGGCTGTGGATCTCGCGCAACCGCACGCAGATACGCACCGTAATGGTCACGGGCTCCGCACTGCTGCTCGCGCTGGCCGTATGGCTCGTCTTCGCATACCTCGCACAGCGCCACGCCGGCGCCGCCGATCCCATGCTCCTGACCGACAGCCGCGTGTGGTACGCCCCGCTCGACATACACTACGCCGTGGGCGTCGACGGCATCTCGGTGGTGATGCTGCTGCTCTCGGCAATCATAGTATTCACGGGAACCTTCGCCTCGTGGCGCATGGATACCAATGTCAAGGAGTACTTCATGTGGTTCTGCCTGCTCAGCGTCGGCGTCTTCGGCTTCTTCATCTCGGTCGACCTGTTCACGATGTTCATGTTCTACGAGGTGGCCCTCATCCCGATGTACCTGCTCATCGGCGTCTGGGGCAGCGGCCGCAAGGAGTATGCCGCCATGAAGCTCACCCTCATGCTCATGGGCGGCTCGGCCCTGCTCCTGATCGGCATCCTCGGAATATACTTCGGCTCGGGCGGCACAACGATGAACATCCTCGAGATAGCGCAGGCCGGCAACATACCCCTCGCACAGCAGCGCATATGGTTCCCCATGGTATTCGTCGGCTTCGGCGTGCTGGGGGCCCTCTTCCCCTTCCATACGTGGAGCCCAGACGGCCACGCCTCGGCCCCGACGGCCGTGTCGATGCTGCACGCCGGCGTGCTGATGAAGCTCGGCGGCTACGGATGCTTCCGCGTGGCCATATCCCTCATGCCCGAGGCGGCGCACGAGCTCTCGTGGATATTCATCATACTGACGGCCATATCGGTCGTATACGGCGCCTTCTCGGCCTGCGTGCAGACCGACCTCAAGTACATAAACGCCTACTCGTCGGTATCGCACTGCGGGCTGGTGCTCTTCGCCATACTCATGATGAACACCACGGCCGTGACGGGCGCCGTGATGCAGATGCTCAGCCACGGCCTCATGACGGCGCTCTTCTTAAGGCAGATGAGCGGCCTGATGCGCATCATACCCTTCCTCGCCGTGGGTTACGTCATAGCGGGCCTCGCCAACCTCGGCCTGCCGGGCCTGAGCGGCTTCGTGGCCGAGATGACCATCTTCAACGGCGCCTTCATGCACGCCGACACCTTCCACCGCACGGTGACGATCGTCGCATGCACGAGCATCGTGATAACTGCAGTCTACATCCTGCGCGTGGTGGGACGCATCCTCTACGGCACGTGCGACAACCCCGAACACCTGCGCCTGAAGGATGCCTCGTGGGACGAGCGCGTGGCCGTGGTATGCCTCATCGTCGCGGTCGCGGGCATGGGCCTTGCGCCGATGTGGATAAGCGACACCATACGCGGCAGTGTCTCGGGAATAATGGCACACATAATGAATTGACAAGCATAAGAATATGAATTACACGGATATACTCATATACATGCGGCACGAGATCTCGCTTATGGCCGTCATCATCGTGCTCTTCGTCTACGACCTTGCCGCCGGCAGCCGGGGCCGCAGCCGTTTCTCGGCCGTGACCTGCTGCCTGCTGCTACTGCATACACTGGCCAACATCATCCCCATGCACGGCACGGCCCAGCTCTTCGGCGGGATGTTCGTCTATGCGCCGCTGCACTCGGCCCTGAAGAGCATGCTCTCGGTCGGCGCCCTCGTCGTATGCCTGCAGGCCGACACATGGCTGCGCCGCGACGACACAGAACACAAGCGGGGCGAGTTCTACATACTCACCCTCTCGACGCTGCTCGGAATGTACTTCATGATCGGCGCCGGCAACTTCCTGCTCTTCTTCATCGGTCTGGAGCTCGCGTCGATACCCATGGCCTGCCTTGTCGCCTTCGACAAGTACAAGCATTACTCGGCCGAGGCCGGAGCGAAATACATCCTTACGGCGCTCTTCTCGAGTGGCTTGATGCTATACGGCATATCGTTCCTTTACGGCACCACCGGCACGCTCTATTTCGACGACATGCCGGCCCGCATCGACGGCTCGCCGCTGCAGATCCTCGCCATGGTGTTCTTCTTCTCGGGGCTGGGATTCAAGATCTCGCTCGTGCCCTTCCACCTGTGGACCGCCGACACCTACCAAGGCGCCCCCACAGCCGTGACGGCATACCTCTCGGTAGTATCGAAGGGCGCCGCGGCATTCGTGCTGATGGCAATACTCGTAAAGGTATTCGGCCCGATGGTGAAGCAGTGGCAGACAATGCTCGAGATCGTGATCGTGTTCTCGATCACCGTGGCCAACCTCTTCGCCCTGCGGCAGAAGGACCTGAAACGCTTTCTCGCCTTCTCGTCCATATCGCAGGCGGGATACATCATGCTCGCCGTCATCGGCGGCAGCGCGATAGGCATGACCTCGCTCGTATTCTATGTTCTGGTATACATGGCCGCCAACCTCGCCGCCTTCGGCGTCATAGCCGTGGTCGAGCAGCACAGCGGCGGCAAGGTCTCGATGGAAGACTACAACGGATTCTACCGCACCAACCCAAAACTGGCCGTAGTGATGATGCTCGCGCTCTTTTCGCTGGCTGGAATACCGCCCTTCGCCGGTTTCTTCTCAAAGTTCTTCGTCTTCTCGGCCGCCTTCCGCGGAGGATTCCATGCCGTGGTATTCATCGCCTTGATAAACACCGTAATCGCGCTATACTACTACCTGCTGGTGGTCAAGGCCATGTTCATCACACCGAACGACGAACCGATCCCCGCGCTGCGCAGCGACCTCTGCGCAAAGATCGCCCTCGCACTCTGCACGGCGGGCATACTGGCGCTGGGACTTACAAGCTGCATATTCGAAGGGATCAACGCCCTCCCGTCGGGAATATGGTAATCCGAACGACCTAATGTGAAAAACGGGGCGGCCACATACGTGGCCGCCCCGTCCGCATTCCTGCACTTGTCGTCACGGGATCCACTCCACCACGCCGCAGACGGGATTGGCGGCACGCCACGCCGTCAATCCGTCGTAGGTGCGTACGCCGCCCTCGATGACAGCACGGTAATACTCCACGCCCATGATATGCTCGGTGTCGGGCGTCTCCCACTTCAGGCGAAGTATCGCCCGCCGCATCTCGTCGTCCGCCGCACGTACGACACCGTCGGCCATACGCTCGAAATAACCGTCGTAACGCGACCCGCGCTCGATGTGGATCATGTCTATCGTCCACGTCTCGCCGTCGGGTTCCACCCATGCGGCATGCCACTCTATGCAGCGCTCGTCGGTGGCCGTAAGGTTGCGGCACTCGATACGTCCGATAGCAGGGCACGCCGCCACGCGCGCCATCACGGCAAAACTGCCCTCGATGGTAAGCGGCTCGGAGTAGATGTGCAGATCGATGTCGCGATGCTTCATCATGAGGCCCATACGCAGCGACCCCACGACATTTACCTCGGCCCCGGCCTGCCGCCACGCCTCGACGATGCCGCTGCGGCGCAGTATCCCGTGCGCCTGACGGCACCGCTCATGCGAGAGCCGCTCCAGAAAGTCGTCATTCATCTCCATAGAATACGATTATACTGTCACACGATATGTTCCGGCCCCGCAAAGGTACGAAAATATCCCCATACGACGGCCGGTACCGCACCGGAACGTTGTCATACGGTGCCGCAGCCCAAACATGGTATCTCATTTTCCCCTACGCCCTACTTTCACCACGTCGGACAGGCCGCGGCAGGACCCGAACCCAAAACTTGGTCCGCGATTTGTCCATGCACTCGACTTTTCATATATTTGTGTCAGGTTATAACCCACATGGGCTTTTTTCATAAACATATTAACCAGCATAACCCCAACCGAACAATGACCAACACAAGAAAGACTATCCTCGCACTCATTGCCGCAGGCACTGTGCTCGGAGCCGCCGCGCAGGGCGAGGTCGAGGATTACCGCCGCGCATTCGATGCGCCATCCAGATTTACCTACGAGAAAGTCCTCGGCACCGTGGCCGACGTCAGGTGGAACGAGGCGGGCACGGCCTTCATCTACCGCACCCGTACCGCCGACGGCGAGAAATACGTAGCCGTGGATACAGGGCAGAGAAGCCGTACCGAATACAACACCATATCCGAAGCGCGCGCCGCGGCGGGCATACCCGAACCACAGCCGCAGCAGCGCCCGCGGGGACCGCAGCGCCCCGCCAAGCACTGGATGGTGACCGACCCCGAAAACGAGGGAGGCCCCGTGAAGAGCCCCGACGGCACACAGGAGGCATACATCAAGGACTACAACATATACGTACGCAACACGGCCGATGGCACCGAACGGCGGCTGACCGACGACGGCGGCCTCGGCTTCTACTATTCATGCTACATGTCGTGGTCGCCCGACGGCACGCGCCTCGCCGCCAGCAAGCTCCGCCGCGCCGAGAAACACTACGTAAGTTTCGTCGAATCGTCACCCGCCGACCAGCTCCAGCCCAAGCTCCATACCATGGAATACTGCAAGCCCGGCGACGACGTTGACTACCGCGAACCGCGTATCGTCGATGTAGCCATAGGGACGCTCTACGCCCCCTCGACAGAGCTCTTCAGCCACCAGTACAACCTCGGCCACCCCTACTGGCTGGACGGCAGCGACAAGATATACTTCGAATACAACCAGCGCGGACACAAGGTATACCGCCTGCTGGAATATTCGGCCTCGACCGGCACCGTACGCCCCATAGTCGAGGAGACGAGCGACAAGTTTGTCAACTACAGCCGTCTGTGGCGCCGATACATACGCGACAACACCGAACTGCTGTGGACAAGCGAGCGCGACAACCACAACCACATATACCTCTACGACGTGGCTTCAGGCAAGGTCAAGCGTCAGATCACCAGCGGCGAGTGGTATGTACGCAGCATCGTCGACGTCGACGAGGAACAGGGCGTGATATACTTCACCGCCAGCGGCATGAACCCCAAGGAGGATCCCTATCTGGTACACTATTACCGTGTCGGCATCGACGATGGCGAACCCGTATGCCTCACGCCCGAGGAGGGCGAGCACACGGCCGTCTTCTCGCCCGACCGCTCGCTGCTGGTCGACACATACTCCAAGGCCGACACGCCTCCCGTCACCGAGCTGCGCGACGGCCGTACCGGCAGGCTGGTCATGAAACTCGAAAAGGCCGACATATCGGCCCTGCTGGCCGAGGGATGGCAGGCGCCCGAGGTCTTCGCAGCCCCGGGGCGCGACGGCAAGACCCTCATGTGGGGCATAATCCAGCGCCCGACCAATTTCGACCCCAAGAAGAAATATCCCGTAATCGAGTACATATACGCCGGTCCGGGCAGTGCATACGTGCCCAAAAGTTTCATGCCATACAACTGGAACACCACCTCGCTCGCGGAACTGGGCTTTATAGTGGTTCAACTCGACGCCATGGGCACATCGTTCCGCTCGAAGGAGTTCGAGGAGGTATGCTACAAGAACCTCAAGGATGCAGGCCTGCCAGACCGCATAGCATGGATAAAGGCCGCCGCCAAGAAGTATCCGTACATGGATGCCGAGCGCGTGGGCATATACGGTTGCTCGGCCGGAGGTCAGGAGAGCACCGCCGCCGTACTGCAGTACCCCGACTTCTACAAGGCGGCATACAGCGCCTGCGGATGCCATGACAACCGTATGGACAAGATATGGTGGAACGAGCAGTGGATGGGATACCCCGTAGACGAATCGTACGCCGAGAGCAGCAATGTCGAGATGGCTCACCTGCTGCGCCGCCCGCTGATGCTTGTCGTAGGCGAGATGGACGACAACGTCGACCCCGCCAGCACCATGCAGCTCGTAAACGCCCTGATAAACGCCGGCAAGGACTTCGAGCTGGTGGTACTCCCGGGCCAGCGCCACACCATGGGCGGCACATTCGGCGACCACAAACGCTACGACTTCTTCGTACGCACCCTGATGAACAAGTTCGCCCCCGACTGGAGCGAGTTCTCGGAAGAAGGACAGGGCGAATAACCCTCCCTGCATTGACAGACAACACCCCGCAAACGTAATGTTGCGGGGTGTCTTCTTATTGCAGGATCCCTATGGCAGCATGCCTTCGGCACGGAACATACCCTCATAGACGGCGGCCTTGCGCTCCAGCGCCAACGGATATGCGCGCGACGAGGAGGGCATACGGTAAAGGCGCATCATGCGCCCCTCGAACGAAAACTCCACGGCCCCGCCCACGGCGGGAACGGCACAACTCATGGCCGCGGCAAATGTTCCGGCGGCCTTCTCTCCCGTGACGGCGACGGCGCCGCACAAGGGTACGGCACGCAGCAATGCCCCCACATCCGACGGCCTCACCACCTCAAGGAACCTGTCCGAGGCATTGCCCGCAAGGCGGCGCACTTCGCAAGCCGTATCGTAAAGGCCTATGCCATGTTCCGCGCAAAACGCCGTCACGCCGTCACGGTCGAAGCGGCGCTCGCCGCGCACGACAAAACGATCGCGGTCGCCATAAAAGACCAACCCCATGATGCGCCACATGTCGTTGTTGAAGTTGGGATAGAAGAACCCCATAGACCACCGCCGCCGCTCGGGCGGGAAACTGCCGAGCATCAGCAGGCGGCACCCCTCCGGCAGGAAAGGTTCCAACGGATGCCGCTCGACGGGACGAGCCTCCGACTCAGCCATTGTCCCTGAAATCATAATGTGCAGATCGGCGGTCTACCCATACCGACGCCTCCGCGGAAGTGAAACGCAGCGTGCAGGAGCCCTTCCCCGCGAGCGCGCTTTCCGCCACCGTATCGGAGCCGTCGACGCATACGGCATGTCCCGTGAGCGTCACGCTGTCGGTGCCGCGGCGCAGGCACACCCCCGCCAGCATGCCGTTGCGCAAGGCTACGGCCGACGCGGCATCGGTCCGCACCTTCATCCACACCGTTCCCAAATCCTCGACACGGAACTCCGCGACCTCCATCTCGCGGGGATAGTAACCCTCGCGGCATGCCGTCAGGGTTATCGTGTCGGCTTCGGCCGCCACGGCGGCCGCACGTTGCATAATATCATCCATGGCAGGTTATTTTTCGGTAATGTCCATCCTATACACATTCGTCGTCTTGAGGCCGAATCCCGCCGTGCGGTAAAGTTCGTTCGCCTCCGTGCGCGACGGCCGCGAGGTGAGCATCAGCGTCACGGGGGCCCACTGCCGGGCATACTCCACGGCATGCTCCACCAGCATGCGGCCGAAGCCATGCCCGCGGAAAGCGCTGTCGACAACCACATCCTCGACCCACGCCTTGCGGCCCGTAGGGGTAATATAGACACCCAAGGCCAGCATCCCCGCCACGCGGCCTGCGGCAAGGAGCAGGAACAGCCGGCTTGCCCCGTCCGATACCATCGCCGCCAGCCGCTCGGGCGCAAAGGCTGCAGGCGAGGATGTCAACTGCCCCACCAGCGCCCCTATCTCGCCGGCCAGCGCCATATCCTGCGACCCGAACTCTCGTATCTCAACGTTCTCCATAATTCTCCGACGTATACGGCGTACGTTACAACTCCATGCTGAAATATATCATGTCGCGCAGCACCACACCCGCCTCGACGATCGGATGGTCGTAGTTGTCGGTGAAAAAATCCTTCACCGCATGCGACCTCACGAAACCGCACCGCTCATAAAAGGGCACCGTGGCGGGCGAGTCCCCCGTCCCTACCGTAAGGCGCGAAAAACGCCCGCGGCAATGTCCGCGCACGAAGTCTACCATCATACGGCCGACACCCCGTCCGCGCCATGCGGGCTCCACAGCCAGATTCTGCGCCCGCCGGCCACGGCCGCGAACATATCGCCCCGCGCGATGTAACGGTCGATCATGGACTCCTGCTCGTCGGCCATGAGCAGAAGACCGAGGTGACGCTTGCGGTCACCTTCAACTGCAACTATCTCTATCATGACGCAAAAACCGGTTGCAAAGATAACACACGCCGCCGTTAAAAGCAACCCGCGCGGCCGGCGTCCCGATATTAGGGATTGCCGGCCGCACACGCCTGCGCCGCCCCGCCCGCATCACAGCTTTATGGGCTGGAAACCGCGGCCGTAAACGCCCATAACCGAACCCACGGTCATGAAGGCGTCGGGGTCGATCTGCCGGACGAATTTCATCACCGTGAGCGTCTCGCGGCGCGTGCATATAACCATTATCATCTTGGAATGGTGGTGCGTATACCCGCCCTCCGACTCTATGAGCGTGACGCCGCGTCCCAGATCGCGGTTCAGCCGCACGGTGATCTCATCGTAGTGCGGCGATATGATGAAGACCTGATTCGACTGTTTGTTGCCCGCCAGAATCATGTCTACCGTATATCCGAACACAAGCGTCATGATGTAGCCGTATATGGCCGCGTCGATCGAGAAGCCCACCAGCAGCGACGAGGCTATGATCATGAAGTCGAGGGCGAAGATTATGCGCCCGTAACTTATGGAACGGTACTTGTTGATTATCATGGCCACAATGTCGGTGCCTCCGGCCGAACCGCCCTGCATGATGGCCATCGCCACGCCGAAACCCGTGATTACGCCGCCCAGCACCATAGACAGGAAGCGGTCCAGATGGAGGAAATCCTCGGGCGGGAGCATCCCCTGCCAGATGTTCATCGACAACGACAGCATCACGATGCAGTAGATGGTCTTCACGCCGAAATTCCACCCCAGCACGAATCCCGCCGCGATGAGCAGCACGGCGTTTATCGCCAGCACGATGGTACCGATGCGTATCTCCCAGCCGTAGGCGTTCTCGAGGGCCGTGCTGATGACTATGGCAAGGCCCGAGGCGGCGCCGCCCGTGCTCTTTGCAGGGAGGACGCATCCTATCCAGCCGAATGAATAGATGAACATGCCCAAGGTCATGATCGTATACTCCTTGAGCGTGACTAACGCCCGGCGGAAGGTCAGTTTCTCGGTTATCATAGCAGTAGAATGGGTTTCAGATGTTCCTGTCCGCCCCACGGCGGCGACAGCGCGGCACCGGCCCCGATAAGGCAGCCGCCGGCGAAACGGCCGGTACGGCATGCGCGGCACCGCGGGCCGGCACAAGGTCAAGGTATGGGGATACGTTCATTTATCAGCCGCAAAAGCGTTACGAAGTGTGAATTTAATACAAAATACCGACATTCCGACCTTAAAGACGCCGAAATTTTCACTATTTTTACGTCGGCGGCACCTTGCCGCGCAACACCGAATTTCATTCATGACAAACTTGTGCCGCGCCCTGCTCTGCGCAGCGACAGCCATATCTCTCACCGCGCCCGCCGCGGTACGGAACACCGGCAAAGGGGCATTCCCCTCCGTGGACTCCACCGTGCAGACACTCATGCGCCGCTACGACCTGCCGGCGGCAAGCATCGCCGTGGTACGCGACGGCCGCGTGGCATACAGGGCGGCATACGGCGAGAAGGACACCGCAAGGCACACGAAAGCCCGTACGCGCGACCGCTACCGCATAGCCAGCCTCTCGAAACCGGTCACCATGACCGGAATATTGCTGCTCGCGGCACAGGGGAAACTCTCGCTCGACGACACGGTCTTCGGCCCCGACGGCATACTCGGCCTCGACTACGGACCCGTACCCGAAGGTTCGGGCAAGGAGCGCATAACCGTACGCCACCTGCTGGAGCACACCTCCGGCTGGGAGAATGTGCCCGACGACCCGATGTTCTCCAACGCCGGCGCCACACAACGGCAGATCATCGCACGCATGCTCGCCGCACGGCCGCTTGCAGCGCCGGCCGGCGAACGGTACAGCTACTCCAACTTCGGGTATCTCGTACTCGGACGTATAATAGAAAAGGCGGCAGGCATGCCGTACGAAAAATTTATCCGCCGCCGCATACTGCGCCCGTGCGGCATACGGCGCATGCGTATCGGGGAACCCCACGGCTCCCGCCCGCGGCGCGACGAACCCCGCTACTGCCTCCTGCCCGAAGAGACCGGCGGCACATATTACCTCGATGTGCGGCGCATGGACGCCCACGGCGGATGGATAGCCTCGGCCGGGGATATGGCCCGTTTCATGATGCGCATAGACCGCAACACCGCCGTCAGGGACATCCTCCCCGACTCGCTCGCCGCGCAGTTCTACCTCGGGTTCGAACAATGGATCCACACCGGATCGCTGCCCGGCACGGCCGCCGTGCTGATGCGTATCGACGGCAGGCTCTCGTTCGTGCTGCTCGCCGACAAACGCTCCCATGACGCGAATTTCTGGGAAGACCTCTCGCATGGAATGGCTGCGGCCGTCGTGCGCGACGACAGACGGCAGGGAAAATACGGTTTTTAATCCGTCTCCGCAGCCGGTAAGGCGGATATGGTTTTTACGCTAACACGTTTTCCGCACACACGGCGCATAACATCACCATATCATTGGCGTGCCCGATATTATGGCTGTATTCAGCAGGCCGCAAAAATCATTTTCCACATACGGAACGAACCCTACGGCACCTGTTCCTCATTTAAAATATACTTTTGCCGAAAGAACATTTTTTCTGATGAAAGTTGTTTTTTGACAAAATAATTCCTATTTTCGCATTGGAGACCTAAACCACCTTGCACATATTAACCATTAAAGTAATTATAATTATTGTTATTGCTGCCTATGGTTTGAATAACGACATTACCCCCTTTAACACGGGCTTGCCGGCCTTTTTGTCTTGACGTAACCCGACCCTAACGAAAACTACCTACCTAAAACTTAAAACCTAAATTATGATGTTTAACTTTACCCCCTCCCTTCACAGGTGGCAAATCGTTGCTGTTCTGATATTCGCATTCGGAATCAGCAGCCTGTGCGCCTCGGCCCAGCAAAATACGGTCAAGGGCGTAGTGAAAGACGCCGCCGGAAACCCCATCATCGGAGCAAGCGTCGTAGAGAAAGGTACCACAAACGGCATGAACACCGATGAGAACGGCGTCTATTTCCTCCAGCTGCGCAGCAAGAACCCCACGTTGGAGTTCTCGTTCGTAGGCTATACCAGCCGCACCGTCACTGTGGGTGCACAAACCGTGATAGACATAACCCTCGAGGAGGACAAGGCACAACTCGAGGAAGTGGTCGTAATCGGATACGGCACGGCCAAGAAAAAGGACCTTACGGGAGCCATCTCAACAGTCAACACCGAGAAACTTACAACGGAAGCGCCCCGTTCGGTCAGCGACCTGCTGCGTTCGGCCGCCGCGGGTCTCAACGTCAGCATGTCGACCGACGCCGAGGCCGCGGGCAGCTATTCGATCCGCGGTACGACCACGCTGTCGGCCGGCTCTTCGCCGCTGATCGTCCTCGACGGAGTGATCTACAACGGTTCGATCACCGACATCAACCCCTATGACGTGGAGAGCGTCGACGTGCTGAAGGATGCCTCGTCGGCCGCCATCTACGGCGCCAAATCCTCTAACGGCGTAATCTGCATCAACACCAAGAAAGGCCGCGGCGGACGGCCCACGATATCGTTCAATGCCAACATCGGCTTCGTACACCGCGCACGCCCCGTCAACGTACTCGACGGCGAGGGTTTCGTCAAGTTCCGTCAGGACTACGAGGAGGGGCAGCTCACCTCGGAGGAGCGCGACCGCGTACCCGAGAAGTTCACCGACCCGCGCAAGCTGCAGAACGTGGATCTGCTCACATGGTACAACTACGATCAGGCCACGCCAGTCACCACGCTGCCCGATGAGGAGACGCTGCTCCGCACGTGGCTCAGCCGTCTGGAGTTCAAGACCATCGAGCAGGACAACTATCTGGCCGGCATCGAAACCAATTGGGACGACATAGTATACCAGACAGGCCTGCAGCAGGACTACACCGCCAGCATATCCAACAACAACGAGCATACGTCGTACTACTGGTCGGTAGGATACGCCGACCGCGAGGGCGTAATCGTCGGCAACCGCTACACCAACCTGCGCACGCGCCTCAACCTCAAGTCGAAGGTTACCGACTGGATGACCGTCGGCATGAACGCCCAGTTCGCCGAACGCAAGGGAGGATACCTGCAGGCCGATCACGGACAACGTGAGAACAACTCGCCATACACCGTTTTCACGATGGATCAGGACAGTCCCTATTTCCGTTACCCCTCGGGGGACAACAATACCTTAAACCCCTTCTACGAAAACACGTTCATCGACCGCCGCCAACTCACGCAGACGCTCAATGCCAGCCTCTATGCAATAATCAACCTTCCGTTCGGCATCGAGTATCAGATGAACTACACCCCATACTTCAATTGGTACGAATACTATAACCACAACTCGTCCGAATCGCCTTCGTACGAAGCCCTCGGCGGCCAAGCTACGCGCCAGCACCAGAAGACATACAAATGGCAGCTCGACAACGTGATCCGCTGGCAGCGCGAGTTCGGCAAGCACAATATAAACATAACCCTCCTGCAGAACGCCGAGAAGAACCAGTACTGGTCGGACTCGATGTCGGCCACGAACTTCACCCCGATGGATATTCTGGGCTGGCACCGCATGCAGGCCGGTACCGAGCAGACCATCTCGTCGGACGATACCTACGACACCGGCGACGCGCTGATGGCACGCCTCTTCTACTCGTACGACGACACCTACATGATCACGGCCTCGATCCGCCGCGACGGATACTCGGCCTTCGGTCAGGGCAACCCGCGCGCCTCGTTCCCGTCGGTAGCGGTAGGATGGGTCTTCACCAACGAAAAATTCTTGGAGAAGGCTTCGAAATGGCTCAACTACGGTAAGCTGCGCGTATCGTGGGGCGAGAACGGTAACCGCGACATCGGACGCTATGCGGCCCTGTCGACGCTTACCTCGACACTGCATCCCTACATCGACTCGACTACGGGTACCGTATTCACCACCTCGCAGATATGGGTGGACAAGCTCGCCAACACCAACCTCTCGTGGGAAACGACCGAATCGTGGAACTTCGGTCTCGACTTCGGCCTATTCAACAACATCCTGCGCGGTTCCGCCGAGTTCTACATAGCAAAGACCAAGGACCTGCTCGTATCGCGTTCGATACCCTCGATCACGGGCTTCAGCAGCATATACGACAACCTCGGCCAGCTCAACAACCACGGCTTCGAGCTTACGCTCAACGCTACCCCCGTACAGAACAAGGTCGTAACGTGGGATTCGTCGCTCACATTCTCGCTCAACCGCCGCAAGATCGTACATCTCTACGGCACCTACGAGGACGTATACGACAAGGAAACGGGTGAGGTGATCGGACGGAAAGAGTGCGACGACGTCAACAACGGCTGGTACATCGGCCACGACACCAACCAGATCTACGGTTACAAGCGTATCGGCGTATGGCAGCTCGACGAAGAGGAGGAGGCCGCGGTATACGGACTCAAACCCGGCGACTTCAAGTATTTGGACGTCGACAACAATGGCGTCCTGAACACCGACGACAAGGTATGGCAGGGTTACACCACGCCGCGCTACCGCCTCTCATGGCGCAACGAGTTCAACTTCAGCAACGGAATCTCGCTCTCGTTCATGCTCTACGGCAACTTCGGCCAGTGGGGCACGCTCAACCGCGCCGCCAACGCCGTCAGCCAGCCCGACCGTCACACCACCATCGAGATCGACCGCTGGACCGTCGACAACCCCACCAACGACTTTGCACGTATCGGTTCTACCAACAAGGGCAACAACTACGTACGCAAGGACTTCGTCCGCATGGAGAGCATCGCCCTCTCGTACCGTCTGCCCAAGAAGTGGATCAGCAAACTGTGGATGGACAGCGCAACCATCTCGCTCACCGTACGTAACGCATTCGTAATGACGGGATGGTATCTGGGCGATCCCGAGCAGGGAGACCTCACCCCGCGCACTTGGAATATTAACCTCAACTTCACAATGTAAGCCAATATGAAACGAACCATATCATACATAGCGGCCGCGGCTACGGCAGCCACGCTGCTCTGCTCGTGCGACAAGAGCTGGCTCGACCCCAAACCGCTCTCGTTCTTCGCACCCGAAAACACATACGTCAATTCCGAGGGCCTCGAGGCCGCACTCGTAGCCGCCGAACGGAACATGCGCCACGAGTTCTTCGGCGACGGCGCCCCCATCCTTACCGAGATGTTCACGTCGGACATCGCCGTCAACGGCAAGACCGACGCCTCGAGTTCGATGTGCGACTTCATCACCCAGATGACCCCCACGGGACTGGGCACATCGGTCGACAACAACCAGATGAGCTGGTACTGGTCTGAAGGATTCAAGGGCATCAAGTACGCCAACACGGCTCTCGACCGCCGTTTCAACGCCACGTTCGAGAGCGAGGCCGAGGAGAACGAGGTGATAGGCAAGTGTTATTTCCACCGCGCATACCGCTACTACAAGCTGATCCACCAGTTCGGCGACGTGCCTTGGATCGACCACGAGATACAGACTCCCGAGGACAACTTCTCGTCGTACGACCGTTTCTCGATCGCCGAGCAGTGCTACTACGACATGGAGTTCGCATACGAGTGGGTTTCCGACGACAACGACATGGGAGCCATCTCGAAGGGGGCCTGCGGCCTGCTGCTCATGAAGTTCTGCCTTGTGACGGGCCGTTACGACCGTGCCATCGAGGTGGGCCGCGAAGTGGTCGCAGCACACCCCATGATCTACACCAAGCAGTTCGACAACACGTCGGGCAACCTAATGCTCGACCTGCACTCGCGCGCCGCCAAGAGCAGCATCGCCAACACCGAGATCCTGCACGTCGTGGTATCCACCCTCGATACGAAGGATCAGGGTTCGGACCGTATCCAGACCATGCGCAACGGCGTCCCCTATTGGGCCAACGGTTCGATCAAGACCCCCGACGGACAGACCGGCTGCACCATCGACCTGCAGAGCGAGACCAACGGCAAGTACGGCGTCCTGGACAACGACTACAACGTCGGCCGCGGCATCGCCACCATGCGCCCCTCGGCATACTACCAGTACGAGATATGGACCGACAAGGAGAAGAACGACATGCGCGGCCCGTACTACGGCATCAACGCCGACAACCCCGAAGACCTGTCGCAGAAGTCATGGCGCGAAATGGAGGACCTCTACTACAACAACCTCTCGCTCAAGGATAAGCAGAGCGAATACTACGGCAAGCACCTGATCCGGCCCGCAGGCATGATCGTAGCCGACTCTACGCGCTGCTGGTTCCGCTGGCCGCACTACATACTCTATGTGCCCGACGAGACCGAGACTTCGGACTGGAAGGGAGGCTACACACCGTGGTACGTATACCGTTCGGCCGAGGCATACCTCATCATGGCCGAGGCGTACTACTGGAAGGGCGACAGCGCCAACTGCGCCGCCATGCTCAACGAGGTCCGCCGCCGCGCCGGCGCCGAGGACCTCTCGGCTTCGGAGGCCGGTATCTCGGCAATCCTCGCCGAGCGCGCCCGCGAGCTCTTCTACAGCGAGCCGCGCCACGTCGAGCTGGTACGCATGAGCTACATGTATGCCCGCACGGGCAAGACCTGCGAGTGGAACGGCCGCCAGTACTCGATGGACAACTTCTCGGGTCCCGAGGGTACGGGTACCACCAACCCCTGCACCGACGAGGGATACAACTTCTACTACGACTGGGTAGTCGCCCACAACGACTTCTACTACAAGGGCAACGGCACCAACACGCAGTACAGTGATACGGGATACGTACAGTATGCCAAGGGTATCTTCCGCATCGCCGTCCACAATGTCCTGTGGCCCGTTCCCGAGTCGGCCATCGTCGACAACAAGGGCGACCTGAACCAGAACGAGGGTTACGTGAAGGTTGCGTCGCACCCCTACAATGTCGAGCCGATACATATCGAGGTAGACAAGCACGGCTACGAATAACAGGCGCCGTGACCCGTAAAAAGGGGCTGTCCTCCACCGGACAGCCCCTTTTCTTTTCGGCCCAAAGCTTTTTTGCCGCGAAAGGAGCCGCAGGCACGTCCGCACCCCGAGTATGGTCGGTTGACCGCCCGTTTTGGCCGTTTCACCCACGCCGGAGGGACGATACAAGAAAAATTTGCTAATTTTGGACTCGACACTAACTTACACCGACATTGCATTAACTACCTAAATCTATCCCCGATGAAAAGATCTCTGCTCGGATTCATCCTCGCGTTCATCGTGATCTCGGCCGCGGCCCAAAGCAACAAAAGCACCGTCGCCGGAACCGTCATAGACTCCCAAAAGGAGGGCGTCGTCGGCGCCGTCATCGAGATCATGTCCATGCGCGACACCACCGACAAGAAGTACACATCGTCAGCCGTGCGCGGCGCATACCAGTTCAAGGGCGTCACCGCAGGCGAATACCGCCTCACGGCATCGTTCCTCGGATACAAGACCGTAACGCAGCAGATAAAGGTCGCAGCGGGCAAGGACTTCAACGTGCCGGCATGGACCATGGAGGAGGACCCCACACGCATAGAATCCGTGAACGTCGTCACGCAGGCAGTGCGCACCACCATCAACGGCGATACGCTCGTATACAACGCTTCGGCATACAAGGTCATGTCTGATGCCAACACCGACGAACTGCTCTCGAAGATGCCGGGTATCAACGTCAACGGCGGCACGGTAGAGGTACAGGGCGAGACCGTGCAGAAAATCCTCATCGACGGCCGCGAGTTCTTCGGCAACGATGTGGCTACAGCCATCTCCACCATACCGGCCGAGGCCGTCAAGTCGATCGAGGTGTTCGACAAGCTGAGCGACGAGGCCGAGTTCTCGGGTATCGACGACGGAAACAGCTACAAGGCCATAAATATCGTCACGCACAACAAGATGAAGACCGCCATCTTCGGTAAGATGAACGCCTTCTACGGTTTCGAGCCGCGCGAGGAGGAGAGCACCAAGCACTACGGCAGCACCGACGGCAACCTCAACTTCTTCCGCGAGAAATCGAAGACGACGCTCCGCTTCCGCGCCAACAACATGAACGGCAACAGCCGCTCGCGCATGGGTATGGGCGGCATCAACTATATCAACACGTGGGGAGACAATGAGAAGTTCAAACTCGAGGGCAGCTACACGTACAACGCCAGCAACAACAAGAGCAGCAGCTGGACCGAACGCGACTACTTCCTCACCGAGGAGGAGATCGCCTCGAATGCCGACGACATATACGAGCACTACGACGCCACCAACAACAACGCCTCGAAGAACGGCAACCACAATTTCAACGCCCGCACCGAGTGGCGCATAAGCGAGCGCCAGCGGTTGATGGTGCGCGCCCAGCTATCGTTCAACGACAGCTGGAGCCAAGGCAATTCGCTCAACACATACTTCCCCATCAGCGGCATCGACCCCATACTGCTGTCGAACTGGAACAACAACGACAACAATTCGCTCAACACGGGTGTCAACGGCAACTACTTCCTGCGCATAGGCGAGAAGGCGGGGCGTACGCTGCACGTGAGCTTCAACGCCAACTACTCGACCAACAACTCGGGCGGCGAGAACTACTCGGAGAAGGCCGAGAACGACCCCATACAGCAGCGTTCGTCATCCGACAACTACAACTACAGCCTCAACGGCGGCGTCACCTACGCCGAACCCATAGGCAGCCACGCACAGGCGACTATAGGCTACAACGTAAACTACAACTACTCGAACGCCGACCGCCTTACCAACCTCTTCGACTGGGAGACGGGCGAGTACAACGAGTTCATAAGCCCCGAATACTCGAACCGCAACAACACCGACTACCTGACGCAGCGTGTGGGCCCGGGCTTCCGCTTCAGCAACGACGGCACCACGGTCTCGGCACAGGTAAACTACCAGAACGTGCTGATGAACAGCGACCGCGAGTATCCCGCCGTCTACGTCCTGCCGCAGAAGAGCTTCCATAACGTCACCTACTCGGTGATGACGCGCATCAAGATCAACATGGAGAACCGTATCATGGTGCGCCTCAACTCGCGCACGTCGAACCCCTCGGTGACGCAGCTGCAGGATGTGGTCGACATATCGAACGTCAACAACATACGTTCGGGCAACCCCAAGCTCCAGCCCTCCTACAGCCACCGCCTGAACATGAGCTACAACCATTCGGGCATAGAAAAGGGTACCACCTTCTCGATATACGTCGGCGGCTCGAAGAACCAGCGGCAGATCGTCGACTCTGTGGTGATGAACCAGCCCGGGTACGAGATATACAGCCCCGACGGCGAGTACCTCACCTCGCTCTCGTCGACGGGACGCTATTCGAAACCCGTCAACCTCTCGGGCGACTGGAACTATAACGGCGGCATCTCGTACGGCTTCCCGCTCAACTTCATAGGCTGCAACTTCAACATCGGCGCGCACGGTTCGTTCAACCAGTCGCCCTCGATACTCAACGGCGTGATCAACCGCTCGAAGTATCTCTCTGGCGGAGGCTCGGTATCGCTGAGCAGCAACTTCAGCCAATACGTGGACTTCAACTTCTCATATTCGCCCAACTACAACAAGGTGACCAACACCATGTCCGACAACGGCAACAACGAATACATGCGCCACTCGGCATGGGGCAACATCCGCGTCGTATTCGGATTCGGGCTGACACTGCTCGCGAACGGCAACTACAGCCAGTACGTAGGGCTGAGCCAGAACAGCAAGAACCTCAACAACACGGAGTTCATATGCAATTTCGCCATCGGCATGAAAGTGCTGCGCAAGATGGGCGAAGTGCAGCTGACGGTCAACGACGCCTTCAACCGCAATACGGGTTTCTCGCGTTCGTGGAACTCGATGTACATGCAGAACTCGATGAGCGAGATCATCGGCCGCTACTACGGCATACGCTTCACCTACAACCTGCGCCGCTACGGCCAGACACGTAAAGGCGAGGTGATCGACGAGGGCGGCGTACGGCGCAACAACCAGCGCGGCATGATGCGCCCGATGGGCGGTCCCGAAGGAGGGCCCGGCAGGTTCGGAGGCCCGGGCGGAGGTCCCGGCGGCGGACCCGGACATTTCGGCGGCTGATCACAGATATAACGCCGCCGGCCACAGTGCCGGCAGCAACGCTCCGAGTGCAACAGCCGCACATAGCGATTATAGTTTATTGCAACCGGAAAGCGGCCCTGTACAGGGCCGCTTTCCATTTAGGCAGGCAAACCGCCGGCGAATTTCGGACACGCCGCAATGCTCCGCGCGTACGGGGCCGCTCCCCGACGGGCGGCATGCGGCGGCATGGCAGCACGACAACATAACATCACAGCACGGCGGCAGCACGGCAAAGCCATCGGCATAACAAACCGCTCCGGCCATCCCTTGCGGGGGCCGGAGCAGTCCTCTTTATGATTTTGCTTAATGGTTAGGGGTCATATCTCGTACCGACACGGAACAGTCCAAATACCGTGCCGGCAGCGGCTGCTACATGCGCGATTCGCCATCCGAGCCGCTCTCGACACTCTTGGCGCGGAATGCCTTGCCGCTCTTGAAGCTCCACGACACGCCGAGCCGCACGTCCAGCTTCTTGCCGTAGCCGTCCACCGTCACGCGGCGCTCGAAGTCATCCTGCGTGAATACGAGGTCCTGCCGCGACGACACGAGATTGCGCAGGGCGCAGGTGACGGTCCACGCATCGCCGAAACGCTTCTTGAAGGTCATCGACAGGTTGTGCAGCCCCTTTACCCGCACGTTGCTCACCACGGCGTCGGTCATGCCGAAATAGTCGCAGTCGATGAAGAAGTGCAGAGGCAGCTTGAAGGTCATCTGCGACGACCACTGCGCCATCGTGTGGCGCGTCTTGGGGGCCTCGGGCGCCATGCGCTGCTCGTAGATCGAGCCGTTCAGGTTTGTGTTCCAGTCCCACCACTTCGTGACGGTGACGGGAAGGCTGACGTTCATCGAGTAGGTGTTCATCACGGGCATGTTGAACCACGTGAGGCATATCATGCGCGGGTCGACGTCGTCGGTCACGGTCACCTGCTGGATGGCATCCCGCAGGATATTGGCGCTCAGCGTGACGCTGTACTTGTAGGCTACGACGGCCGTCACCGAATAGGTATCGACATACGAGGGGTCGAGCAACGGGTTGCCCGTCTGGTAGGTGTAGTCCGAGATCTGCATGCGGTTGGGCGTGAGGCTCCAGAACCCCGGGCGCGAGATCGTGCGCGAATACTGCGCCACGATGGAGTGCTTGCCCGCCTTGTCAAGGCTGTACGAGAGGTTGGCGTTGGGGAAGAGCGAGAAGTAGCTGTCGCCCATGTCGGCGCCCTTGCCGTAGGTGTAGGTGTACTCGCCGCGCAGCCCCGCCACGGCACTCCAGCGGCCGTAGTTCATCGAGGCGATGGCATAGAGAGCGCCGATGTTCTCGGTATACGATATGTCGTAGTCGTCCACAACCGAAGGCACCCATGCCCCGCCGTCGAGATAACGGTACGTTGCGTCGGAGTTGATCTCGTTGTAGGCATATTTCGCGCCGCCCTTCAGTGTCCAGTGCTGCGAGAGGACCTTGTCCCACGCCGCCGATGCCGTCGCCACACGGAAAAGGCTGTTGTTGCGGTTGTTGTAGAGCGAGTCTACGGTCGTGCCGGCCTCGGTGACACGCGACGAGTTGTCGGCGCCTGTGCGCGAGTTGCGCTGCGTGTAGTCGGCTATGAACTTCAACTGCGAGCCGGCAGTGTCGGTCTTGATGATATAGTTAAACGTGGCGGCGTAGTTCTCGCGCACATCGAAACCTCCGTAGTGGCTCTCGCTGCGGCGCTCGCCCGCAGCAGTCGTATAGGATGTATAGGAGTCGGTCGGGCTGGCGTCGTCCCAGCGCCAATAGTCGAACGAGACGCCCAGCGAGTGGTTCTTGCGCACCTCCGCAACGCCCGAGAGGCTTACACCGCCGTCGCTGTCCTGCTCGCGGTTCTCCGACGCCGCCTCCATAAGCGCCCCGATGGCGCTGTACTCGGTGCGCTCGGCCGTCTGCATGCGCGCATCGAGATTGGTATACCACCCCGACGCCGAGAGGTCGAACCGCCCCACATGGTAGTTGAGCGATGCCGAGGGCGAATATACGGAACCCATGTCGTTGAAATTGCCGTACATGCGCACCGACCCCATCATGCCGTCGTCAAGGCGGCGCTTGAGCGTGATCTTCAGTATGCCGCCCGCCGAGTCGGCGTCGTAGTCGGCACCTGTCTGCGGCACCACCTCGATCTTGGCCATATCCTCGGCCCGCAGGTTGCGTATATATTGTACCAGCTCCTCCCCCGAGAGGCGCACCTCGCGGTCGTTTATGTATACGGTGGTGCCCTCGGCGCCGTTTATCGAGATGCCGTCGTCGTCGACCCACACACCGGGCGACTGCTTCAGCACATCGACGCCGTCTTTGCCGATGGCGCCCTCGGAGTTGGCCACATCGACCACGAAACGGTCGGCCTCGCGGCGTATCATCTGTGCCGAGACAACCACGTCGGCTATCTCGGTGGCCTGCTCCACCATCACCACTTCGCCCAAATCGACATCGTCGCCCACGTGCAGCACCCGCTCAACGGGAGCGTAACCCACAAACTCAACAATCACCCTATACTCGCCGTCGGCGATACGAAGCGAGAAACGCCCCTGCTCGTCGCTTGTGGTACCGGCCACCTGACGGTCGCCCGACATCGCCACCACCGTGGCATACCCCACAGCCTCGCCGCTGCGGTTTACCACGCGGCCCCGCACATCGCCTGCGGCCATCGCCGTAAGCCCCATAAGCGTCAACAACACCAACAATAGAAGAGAGAAGAGATTTTTCATATCGTTTAAGTTTTACGATCATTTCGTAGTGCAAATATAAATGTCTCCACGCTATTATGCAACACAAAGTAGTAGATTTTTCACATTTTTTTTTATTCCACACTTCCTAACCGCGCCTAATAATATGATATATACATTATAAGGCCCCGCTGCCGCCGGCGCCGCCCCCCCCATGACGCCACGCCTCGGGTAAAAGGGAGCTATCGGCCGCACCGACACGCCCGCACACGGAAAACGGGTCACCACTTTCCGCGATTTGTATTATCTTTGCATCCGGAAACGATTAAACCATAAGATATATGACCGACATCACAATTTCCGATTCGATTAAATACGTCGGCGTCGACGACCATGACATCGACCTGTTCGAAGGACAGTACCGCGTACCCGACGGCGTATCGTACAACTCATACCTGATCATGGACGAGAAGATCGCCTTGATGGACACGGTCGACCGCCGCAAGGGCGGCGAGTGGATGGCCCGCCTCGACAAGGCCCTTGCAGGACGTACGCCCGACTACCTTGTGACGCTGCACATGGAGCCCGACCACGCCGCCAACATATCCGCCGTGATGGCCCGCTACCCCGACATGCGGATCGTCGGCAACGCCAAGACATTCGCCATGACGGCGCAGTTCTTCGGCACGGACTATGCCGACCGCCGCATCGTCGTCACCGAAGGCGGCACGCTGGAACTCGGAACTCATACCCTGCACTTCGTCATGGCGCCCATGGTGCACTGGCCCGAGGTGATGGTGGCATACGAACAAACCGAAAAGACCCTTTTCTCGGCCGACGCCTTCGGACGCTTCGGCGCACTCGACGTCGAGACGCCTTGGGATGACGAGGCCCGACGCTACTTCATCAACATCGTCGGCAAATACGGCGTCAACGTACAGGCCCTGCTCAAGAAGGCCGCCGCGCTCGACATAGCGCGCATATGCCCGCTGCACGGCCCCGTCCTCGAAGAGAACCTCTGCCATTACACAGGCAAGTACCTCACATGGAGCAGCTACGAGCCTGAAGAGAAGGGCGTCATGATAGCCTACGCCTCGATATACGGCAATACGGCCGGCGCCGCATGCCGGCTGGCCGAGATGCTGCGCCGACGCGGCGAGAAGAACGTCGTCCTCTACGACCTTGCACAGTGCGACATGGCCGAGGCCACGGCCGAAGCGTTCCGTTACGACCGCGTCGTGCTCGCTTCGTCGACATACGACGCCGGGCTCTTCCCCGTGATGGAGACCTTCATCAGCCGCCTTAAAAGCAAGAATTGGCAGCGCCGTACCGTCGGCCTTATCGAAAACGGCACTTGGGCTCCGGCCGCAGCCCGCATCATGTGCGAGCGCCTGTCGCAGATGAAGGCTGTAACCGTCGCCGAACCAGTCGTCACACTCCGCTCGGCAATGAATGCCGCATCGGAAAAGCAGCTCGAGGCGCTGGCCGAAGCCTTGACGGCATAATCGCGCACCCCGTCCCGCAAGCGGCATCCGCAATCACACGCGGATGCCGCTTTTTATAATGTCAAAAACAAAAAAACATTCTAACATATAACGAATCCGATTTTTTTTACTACCTTTAAAGTGTGTTTCGGGCACTCTCACAAAGAGAACATACTAACCAAAACCTAAAACTATATGAGCGATAAGATTTCTCGCGGCGATTTCTTGAAGAGATCGGGTCTCGCCGCGGCGGGAATGATGATGGGCGGCATGGCTTCGGGCGCCGCAGGCATCCTCACCCCACAGCAGCAACAGGACAAGAAAGAGCGTTTCGCCAAACTCGGAAAGGTGAACATCGCGTGGGTCGGAATGGCCAACCGCGGCGCCGAGGTAATGAGCGAGTTCGACAAGACGGGCCTTGCCAACATCGTCGCCATGTGCGATATCGACCCCAACTCGGAAGGAAGCCGCAAATCGGCCGCGGCGCACCCCAATGCCAAGGTATACACCGACTTCCGCAAGATGTTCGACGAGATGGGCAACCAGTTCGAGGCCGTCGTCGTGGAGACGCCCGACTTCTCGCACTTCCCCTGCGTTATGCTCGCACTCAACCAAGGCAAACACGTATACGTCGAGAAACCCATGGGCCGCACCTTCTACGAGTGCCAGCTCATGATCGACGCCGCCAAGCGCAACCCGCAGCTCGTAACACAGGGCGGTAACCAAGGCCACTCGGAGGCAAACTACTTCCAATTCAAGGCATGGACCGAAGCCGGCATCATCAAGGACGTGACTGCCGTCGACGCCCACATGAACATGTCGCGCCGCTGGCACGGGTACGATGTCAACATCGACCGCTACCCGCAGGCCGAACCCATACCCGACGGCATGGATTGGGACCTGTGGCACACCACGCAGCAGTTCCACGAGTTCAACAAGAAATACCATCCGGGCAACTGGCGCAGCTGGTACGACTTCGGCATGGGAGCCCTCGGCGACTGGGGCGCACATATCCTCGATACGATACACGAGTTCCTCAATCTGGGCCTGCCGTATGAGGTGGAGCCTATCAAGCTCGAGGGCTGGAACACATACTTCTTCCCCATGTCGTCGACCATACGCTTCAAGTTCCCGCGCCGCGGCGAGATGCCCCCCGTGCAGATCACGTGGTACGACGGTATAGGCAACTACCCGCAGCTGCCCGACGGCTACGGCGCCTCGAAGCTCGGATCGGACATACCCACGGTCAACGGACAGAAGGCACAGGCCATAAAGCTCAACCCGGGCAAGATCATCTACTCGAAAGACCTTATCTTCAAGGGCGGCTCACACGGCTCGACACTCTCGATCATACCCGAATCGAAGGCCAAGGCCATGGCGGACAAACTGCCCGAGGTACCGAAGAGCCCCTCGAACCACTACGAGAACTTCCTGCTGGCCTGCATGGGCGAGGAGCGCACCCGTTCGCCGTTCGAGATATTCGGCCCGCTGTGTCAGGTATTCTGCCTCGGCGTGATGGTACAGCGCCTCAACAAGAAGATCGTCTTCGACCGCGAGACTAAGCGCATCGTCAACGACCGCTTCGCCGACGCCATGCTCACCCAGACCCCGCCCCGCAAGGGCTGGGAGGAGTTCTACAAGATGTAGGAATCCGCTCCATATATCAAAAGCCCGCTTCCTTCGGAAAGCGGGCTTTTATTGCACCATTGTCTGTTTTCACATGACGGGACAACATCCGGCAGAGACTGCAGGCGGCAGGGACGTCCTACGCGGGTGAAACCCCGACCGCACATCATACGGTCAGATATACAGCAGCGACAGCGAACATACGAGGAACCCGCCGGCGAAACCCGCCAGCACCTCCCAGCCGTCATGCCGCCCGAGGCACAGACGCGACGAGGCGAGCAATCCCGCCACGACGATCGCCGCCACCATAGGCCAGAAAAGAGATATGACCCCCACGATGTTGAGCATGACGAAGAGCGCCGTCACAGCCCCTATGGCCGCAAGATGCAGGCTCACGTTCCACCTGCGCGCAGCAAGTATGCAGAACAGCTCGCACAACACGCCAGCCGTCGCCGCCTTGCGGAAGAGCAGCAGCGAGGGCAGCTTGAGCAGCGTGACCGCACACAGCATATAGCATACCGCCCCGACCATCAGCATCAGCATGCGCAGCCGCCGCCGGTCTATCGACACGCGGTTCAGGCCATCCAGACGCTTGAAAAGGAAATATGCCAGCATAGGGATGAAGGCGGCATACAACACCACCACCCATATGAGATAGAACTTTACGCGCATCGTATAGTAGGAGTATACGGTATCCGTAAAGAGTACCGTAACGACCGCATAGATCGGTATCAGGCACGGGTGGAACACCGCCGACACCACACGCGAAAGCCTCATAGCACTTTTGTTCGTCATATCTGTTTCCTCAATCGCGCCACCGGTATGTCGAGCATCTCGCGGTACTTGGCCACCGTACGGCGCGCTATACAATACCCCTTGGCGTTGAGTATGTTCATCAGCGTCTCATCGGTCAGGGGGTGGCGTTTGTCCTCCTCGTCGATACACTTCTGGAGTATGTTCTTTATCTCATAGCTCGACACCGTCTCGCCGCTCTCGGTCTGCATTGCCTCCGAGAAGAGCGACTTGAGCAGGATGATGCCGAAATGCGTCTGCACGTATTTGCTGTTCACCACACGCGATATGGTCGACACGTCGAGTCCCGTGCGGTCGGCTATGTCCTTCAGTATCATCGGCCGCAGCTTGCTCTTGTCGCCGTCGCGGAAATACTCCTTCTGGAAATTGAGTATCTCCTGCATGGTGCGCATGAGCGTATCGTGACGCTGCTTTATGGCCGAGATGAACCATTTGGCCGAGTCGATCTTGCTTTTGACGAACTGCACCGCCTCACGGTTCTTCTCGGGGACGGTGCCGTCGGGTGCCACCATGTCGCGCATCATCTCAACATAGCGGCGGTTGATCTTAACCTCGGGGATGTTGTATGAGTTCAGCGACAGGTCGAACTGCCCGTCATGGTAATCGAGTTTGAAGTCGGGGACGATATATGGTGCGGCATCCACCCCGCCCTCCGAGTACAGGTTCCCGGGCTTGGGCGAGAGATGGCGTATCTCGTCGATGGCATCGCGGAACTCATCCTCGCCGACATTCAGTCGGGCCATCAGTTTCTCGTAGTGCTTCTTTACGAACTCGTCGAAATACGACAGCAGTATCTTGCGCGCCAGTCGCTTGGCCGGAGTATCCATGCGCCGCTGCTCCATCTGCAGCAGAAGGCACTCGCGCAGGTTGCGCGCCCCGATGCCTGCAGGTTCCAGCTGGTGTATGATCCCCAACAGCCGCTCCAGCTCCTCGACCGTGGTCTCTATGCCCAGCGAAAAGGCTATATCGTCGGATATGGACTCCAGATCGCGGCGCAGGTAACCGTCGCCGTCGATGCTGCCCACCAGAAACGACGCGATGCGCATGTCCCGATCCGATAGGTTGCGGTAACCCAGCTGCTCGGTCAGGTACTCCTGCATCGAGCGCCCTTCGGTTATGTTCACGGGACGCTGCTTGTCGTCCTTCGAATAGTTGTTCACGCGGCTCTTGTACCCGGGGGTGTCGTCGTCGCGGATATATTCGTCGACCGAGATCTTCTGCTCCTGCTCCTCCTCGGGTGCGGTATCCTCCTCCAGCACGATGTTCTCCTCCACCTCCTGTTTGATACGCTGTTCGAGCTGCATGGCGGGAAGCTCGAGCAGCTTTATCATCTGTATCTGCTGCGGAGACAGCGTCTGCTGCAGTTTCTGAACCTGACGTTGCGAAATACCCATTACAAAAAAAATTAACCGTTATACTCTCATCCGACAGGTCTCTACATTCATTCGTT
>CASFQF010000026.1 GCA_949296635.1 uncultured Alistipes sp.
AGATATTCAAATCCGCAGCCCACATATATCCCTTCATCAGCCGTTTCGACATGCTCACCCCCGCCCTGCAGGACAAGGTCGAGGAGTGGACGGCAACGGAAGATACTTGCTCGTTCAAGGTAAAAGGTTTCACTTTGAAACTCCGCATAGCCGAACGCGCCGAAAACCGCCACGTCAAGATCACGGGTGACGGCGAGGGCGGCCTGCCCGTAGACTTCGCATTCTGGATACAGCTGCATGAGGTCACGAGCGGCGACACCCGCATACGCCTCGTGCTGCACGCCGACCTGAACATGATGCTGCGCATCATGATAGGCGGCAAAATACAGGGCGGACTGGACAACGCCGTCGAAGGTCTGGCCGCCGCTTTCAACCAAATGCCGTGATGCCGCGGCAGGTTTTTGCAAGGTTTTTGTTCCGATCGGGCCTATGAACTGCTTTACGAAAAAAAACCTTTACATTAATTTGATTATCATTAAAAATGTAGTACATTTGCAGACACAAAGTAACCAAATGTTAAATTACAAATAACTAATTGCTATGACTAAGGCTGATATCGTAAATGAAATTGCCAAAAGCACCGGCGTAGAGAAGGTATTGGTTCAGACTATTGTCGAGGCGTTCATGGAGAACGTAAGGAATTCTCTGATCGAAAACAACAACGTCTATCTCCGCGGGTTCGGAAGTTTCATCATCAAGAAGCGCGCACAGAAAGTGGCCCGCAATATTTCGAAGAATACGACCATCACCATCCCCGAGCACAATATCCCCGCTTTCAAGCCCTCCAAGAGCTTCGTGGCAAAGGTAAAGTAACTCCCAGCAGAGACAAATCTCACTAAAATCATAAAACTATGCCAAACGGAAAGAAGCACAAGCGTCACAAGATGGCTACGCACAAGCGCAAAAAGCGCCTCCGCAAGAACCGTCATAAGAAAAAGTAGTCTTATTCGACCGGTATTCAGTTGCGTTAGCAAATAGGTAAAATAAAAGCTAAAGGGTCTTCATTTTCTAACGCCCTTTAGCTTTACCTATTTATGATAAAAGAAAACAGTCAGTTATCCTCTTAATTTTAATGAATCGAGAATTAGTAATAAACGTCTCCCCGAAAGAGATCTCCATCGCCCTGTGCGAGGACAAAGTGCTGGTGGAACTCAACAAGGAACAGAGCCAGACGGGATTCGCTGTCGGGGACATATATCTGGGCAAGGTGCGGAAAATTATGCCCGGCCTCAACGCGGCATTCGTAAACATCGGACACGAAAAGGACGCATTCATCCACTATCTCGATTTGGGCAGTCAATTCTCCTCGCTGCAGAAGGTGATCAACAGCCGCCAGCCCGGCAAGCGCGGAATCAGGGTCGAGACGATGAAACTCGAACCCAACATCGAAAAATCGGGCAAACTCGCCACATATCTTCAGGTCGGGCAGACCGTAATGGTGCAGATAGCCAAGGAGGCCATCTCGACCAAGGGTCCGCGCCTGACGGCAGACATATCGCTCGCCGGCCGCAACGTAGTGCTGGTACCCTTCACCTCGAAGATATTCATATCGCAAAAGATCCGCTCGACAGAGACCAAGAAGCGGCTCCGCCAGATCGCGGCGGGAATCCTTCCCAAGAATTTCGGCGTCATCATACGCACGGCCGCAGCCGAGGCCCACGACGCCGACATCGAGCAAGACATACGCTCCCTGCTGGAGCGCTGGAACAATGCCGTCGGCAACATCCGCAAGAGCCAAGCCCCCGCGCTGCTCATGAGCGAGATGAACCGCGCAAACACCATAATACGAGACTCGCTCAATTCGACCTTTTCGCAGATAACCGTAGACGACGAAGCGCTTTACCGCGAAATCAAAAACTACATAAAGATAATCGACCCGCAGCTCGAGAAGATAGTCAAACTATACCGCGGCACGGTGCCCATATTCGACAACTTCGACATATCGAAACAGATAAAGTCGCTCTTCGCCAAATACGTGTCGCTCAAGCGCGGCGCATACCTCATCATCGAGCACACCGAGGCCATGAACGTCATCGACGTCAACTCGGGCAACCGCACCAAGGCCGAGGTCAATCAGGAACAGACGGCCATGGAGGTCAATATGGCCGCGGCAAAGGAGATCGCCCGCCAGCTGCGCCTGCGCGATCTTGGCGGCATCGTCATCATCGACTTCATCGACCTGCACAAGGCGCAGAACCGCCAGACGCTCTTCGAGGAGATGACCAGCCTCATGTCCACCGACAAGGCCAAGCATACCATCCTGCCGCTCACGAAATTCGGCCTCATGCAGATTACCCGCCAAAGGGTGCGCCCCGTAGCCGTGGAGGATGTTACCGACGTGTGCCCTACCTGCAACGGTACGGGCAAGATCGAGCCCACGATACTTCTGGAACGCAAGATCGAAAACCAGATACAGTTCCTGACCGAGGACCGCGGCATCAAATACATACGCCTGCGGGTAAGCCCCTACGTCGCGTCGTACATATGCCACGGACTGCTGTCGCTGCGCAACCGCTGGATGATGAAGTACCGCACATGGATCGACGTGGTATCGGACCAGAGCCAAGGTATGGTCGATGTGAAGTATCTCGGCCGCAACGGCGCCCCGCTGATAGAGTAGATGCCGCAGGCAACACCGCAGACGAAGAGTGCGGCACAGGAAATGACGCGGCAAAACAACCCAACAGATAAAGGCCGGCACGGCACTGCCGGCAGTGATGATCATAAAACGTCGCTTTGGAGAGTATAGACAATATCATGCAGCGAATCGGCGCCTCGGAACCGTTCCGACGCATGTTGTCGCTTTACGACGAAAAGAGCACCACCGTCCACCTCGAAGATCTGGTCGGCGGGGCTCTTTCGCTCTATTCCGCCGCGCTGGTAAAGGCCCGCGGCGGGCTGCACATATTCGTGGCGGAGGACCGCGACGCCGCGGCATACATGCTCAACGACTTCTATGCCCTGCTGGATGAGACACGCATACACTTCTTCCCCACGTCGTACAAGAAATCCATTCTCTACGGCAAGGAGGATGCACAGGGTCTCGTACAGCGCACCAATACGCTCAACGCCATCCGCCGCAACGACCCACCCTACGTGGTCGTGTGCACCTACCCCGAGGCTCTGGCCGAGCGCGTGGCCGATGCCGCAACGCTCTCGGGCCGCAGCCTGCGCATAGCCGCGGGCGATACGGCCGCGATGACCGACATCGAACAACAACTCGTCGATCAGGGTTTCACGCAAGTCGACTTCGTATACGAGCCCGGGCAATATTCGCTGCGCGGCGGAATACTCGACGTCTTCTCCTACTCGGAGAGCCGGCCATACCGTATCGACTTCTTCGGAGACACGGTCGACTCGATACGCCTGTTCAACATATCGAGCCAGCTGTCGAACACCAAGGTCACGGAAGCCGAGATCATCCCCAACCTCAACTCGGCCTCACCCGAAAAGGTGTCGCTGGCACGCTTTGCCGGCGAAGCGACATATTGGTTCTACGACGCCGACTATGTCATGCGGAGGGTGAACGACCTGCGCCGCCGGCTGCTCGGCGAGATGGAGGAGCCGTCGCGGATAGACTCTGTCATGACCAGCCGCAACATCCTGCTCGAGGATATGCTGCCGAGCCGCATATACACGCTGCGCGACAACCTCAAGGAGCGCGCCGCCGAAGCCGAAGTGCGTTTCGCCACTGCGCCGCAACCCAAGTTCAACAAGAAATTCGACGTGCTTGCCGACGACATGAGCGCCGCGGCGGCAAAAGGGTACAGGACATACATACTGTCGGAGAACAAGGCGCAGATCGAACGTCTGGACAACATCTTCCATCAGACGGGGCATAACGACATCAAGGTTGAGGCCATACCGCTCACCCTGCACGAAGGCTTCGTCGACCGCACGCTGAAACTGTGCCTCTACACCGACCACCAGATATTCGACCGCTACCACCGCTACCGCATAAACGGCGAGATCAAACGCGACGAGCAGATGACCGTGGCGGAGCTCAACGCCTTGAAGATGGGCGACTACGTGGTGCATATAGACCACGGTGTCGGGCGTTTCGGCGGTCTGGTGAAGATCAACGAGAACGGCAAGGTGCACGAGGCCATAAAGCTCGTATACAAGGATAACGACGTGCTCTTCGTCAACGTGCACTCGCTGCACCGCATATCGCGCTACAAGAGCGGCGACGGCGAGCCGCCGAAGATATACAAGCTCGGCAACGGAGCATGGCAGAAGCTCAAGAGTGCCACGAAAAAGGCCGTCAAGGATATTTCACGCGAACTCATAGCCCTCTATGCCAAGCGTAAGGCGAGCCCGGGTTTCGCCTTTTCGCCGGACAGCTACCTGCAGAACGAGATGGAGGCGTCGTTCCAGTGGGAGGAGACGCCCGACCAGCAGAACGCCATCGCCGCCGTCAAGAAAGACATGGAATCCGCACAACCCATGGACCGCCTCATATGCGGCGACGTAGGCTTCGGCAAGACGGAGGTTGCCATACGCGCCGCCTTCAAGGCCGCCGTCGACGGCAAGCAGGTTGCGGTGCTGGTGCCCACGACCATCCTCGCCCTGCAGCACTACCGTTCGTTCATGGAGCGCCTGCGCGACTTCCCCGTGCGCATAGAGTACCTGAACCGCTCGAAGAGCGCCAAGCAGACGCGCGAAATATCGGAGGATCTGGCCGCAGGCAAGATCGACATCCTCATAGGCACGCACAAGATCCTCGGCAAGCAGATACGCTTCCACGACCTCGGGCTGCTCATCATAGACGAGGAGCAGAAGTTCGGCGTGGCCGCAAAGGAGAAACTCTGCCAGATGAGTGTCAACGTCGATACGCTCACGCTCACGGCCACCCCTATCCCCCGCACGCTGCAGTTCTCGCTCATGGGCTCGCGAGACCTGTCGGTAATATCCACGCCGCCGCCCAACCGCCAGCCCATAATCACAGAGTCGCACATATTCTCGGAGGACATCATACGCGATGCCGTCGAAGAGGAGCTTGCGCGCGGCGGACAGGTATATTTCGTCAACAACCGCGTGGAGGACCTCGCCGCACTGCAGGGACTCATCACGCGCCTCTGCCCCAAGGCCCGCGTTGCCGCGGGACACGGCAAGATGCCGTCGGAGCAACTGGAGAAACTCATCATGGACTTCATATACGGCGAGTTCGACGTGCTGGTGGCCACCACCATCATCGAGAACGGTATTGACATACCCAACGCCAATACAATTATCATAAACAACGCCCACTACTACGGGTTGAGCGACCTGCACCAGCTGCGCGGACGTGTCGGCCGCAGCAACCGCAAGGCGTACTGTTACCTGCTCACGCCGCCCGAGGAGCTGCTCACGGGAGATGCACGGCGGCGCCTGCGCGCCATCGAGGAGTTCTCCGACCTCGGCTCGGGATTCAATATCGCCATGCAGGATCTCGACATACGCGGCGCAGGGAACCTCTTGGGTGCCGAGCAAAGCGGCTTCATAGCCGACATAGGGTTCGAAACGTACCAGAAGATCATGCAGCAGGCCATAGCCGAGCTGCGCGCCGAGGGTCTCGACGTGGCGGGCTTGAGCGACAGCGAGGCGGAGACCATCAAGCACGACACGTACATCGACGACTCGACCATCGAGATCGACATGCTGGCCGAACTGCCCGACGACTATGTGCGCCAGCCGGCCGAGAAACTGCGCCTCTACCGCGAACTCGACGCCATAAAGCGAGAAGAGGATCTCGCGGCCTTCCGCGACCGCCTCATCGACCGTTTCGGGCAGCTGCCCGAAGCTGCCGTCGAACTGCTCAACGTGGTGCGCCTGCGTTGGGAGGCCGTGCGTTTGGGTATGGAGCGCGTCAAGGTCAAGAACGGGCTCATGATCGTACACTTCGTCGGCGAGCAGAACTCGCCCTATTACAAGAGCGAGACCTTCATGACGCTGCTGCGCCGCATCACCGCGCAACCCGACAGATTTGTATTGAAACAGCACAATAATCGCCTCGCGATGACCGTTAGGAGGGTGACGAATGTCGGCGAAGCCGTAACCGTGCTCAAAAGTTTGTAGCCCGTATGAATCTGGTTGTGGACATAGGCAACACGCAGATCAAGGCGGCAGCCGTCGAAGGGACATCGGTAGCGATGATGCTGACATTCCCGTCGGCCCGCGAAGCCGATGCGGAACCGATACTCGCACGCTACCCCATAACACGGGCCATAGTCGCCTCTACGGGCCGCGGCGCCGCCGAGGTTGTAGAAACGTTGAGACAACGGGGCCTCGAGGTACTCGAGATGACACCCGACACCCCCGTACCCGTAGGCAAGGACTATCTCACGCCGCGCACGCTGGGGGCAGACCGCATAGCCGCCGCCGTAGGCGCCGAGGCGGTCTTCGGCCGCGGCGATTATCTGATAGTCGACTTCGGTACCGCCATCACGATAGATCTGGTGTGCGGCGGCGTCTTCCGCGGAGGCAACATATCGCCCGGCATGCGTACGCGCTTCCGCGCATTGCACGACTATACGTCGCGGCTGCCCGAGTGCTCCCCCACCGATGAGACGCTGTTCCCCGCAAGGTGCACGGCCCAAGCCATCGAGCAGGGCGTCATGCAGGGCATAACATACGAAATCGAGGGTTACATGAGGTCCCTCGCCGAAAAAAATGTGAAATTATCCATAATTTTTACGGGCGGGGACGCAAAATACTTTGTGAAAAGAATTAAAAACGCGATATTTGCAAAATGCGAGTTGGTGATTTGCGGATTGAACAGAATATTAGATTACAATGCAACTGAACAAGCGGATATTTAAAGTCATACTTACAGGCGCTCTGGCATTGCCGCCGCTGGCTTCGGCCCAAAATTTGACCAGCAGCATAAATACCTTCTCACCCTATTCGATGTACGGGCTGGGCGAGTTGGCCACCCCCGGTACGACCAGCATGCGGTCGATGGGAGGCGTAGGCGTGGCCCTGCGCTCGAACAATACCGTCAACGTGTTGAATCCCGCAGCATACAGCCAAACACCGCAGAAAAGCTTCCTGTTCGAATTCGGTGTCGAAGCAGGACATTTCCGTAACTCGCAGACCAAATACGGCACGCAGCCGCAGACGACGTCGCGCACGGCATACAACTCGATAAACTTCCACGAGATAGCCTTCCAGATGCCGCTCGCGAAAGGCCTCGGATTCGGATTCAGCCTTACGCCATACAGCAACGTGGGATACAACATGCACAGCGACGAACTGTCGTCGGGCGTAGCCGGCAATCTCGGGCGCGCCCAATACCAATATTACGGCGACGGCGACGTCACGGAAATCAAGGCCGGACTGGGATGGACCCCGTTCAAGAACTTCTCGGTAGGTGCCGCCCTGCAATACTATTGGGGCAACATAACCCGAAACTATAAGGCCGTACCCACGGATATTATCACCGGCAGCGGCGAATATTCCACCACCACGGGTATAGATACATACGACGTCTCGCGCATAAAGGCCCAATTCGGCGTACAGTGGAACGCCATACTCAACTCACGCCGCGCCCTCACGTTCGGCGCCACATACGACATAGGCGGCAAACTCAGCCCCAAAACGATGAAATACGTATATATAGACAACATACTCACCTCGACCGTACGCAGCGAGGAGGAGTCCCTGCCCCTGCGCCTGCCGCAGCAAATCGCCGCCGGCGTCTTTTACCAGACGGTGAGCCTGCGCATGGGTGTCGACTACGTATACCAGAATTGGGGCGACGAAAACTCAACGTTCCTCGAGAGCGACGGCTCGGGCAAGGGCGTAAAGGTCGCATACCATAATACCAATACGGTACGTGTGGGTGTCGAGCTGACGCCGAAGCCCATAGATACGCGAAATTACCTTAACCGCGTAGCATACCGCGTGGGATTCCGGTACGGAGACTACTACCAGACTTTCGGCGGCAGCGTCGTACGGCAAATGGCGGTAACGGCCGGTTTGGGCCTCCCCGTGAAACTCTTCGGGCGCTCGTCGGTAGATGTGGGATTCGAGTTCGGCATGCGCAACCCCGCCAAGGACAAGATATACATAGACGAGAATATCGTCGGTCTGGTCAAGAACAGATATTACAAACTGTCGCTCGGCGTATCATTGTTCGGCGACGACGATTGGTTCCGACGCTATAAGTTCAAATAGCGGACCCGCCCCGACCGGACGCTGCCGGCAGCATAATGAGCGGCCCGCCGAAGTTCATGGCATGACGGCCGGAACGGGATTAACCAAAGCGGAAGGCAGGCAGAGGACAGGCAGAGGGCAGGCAGAGTAAATGCCGAACATACGCGGCCCCGAACAACGGAAGGCGGAGAAACTGCCGGCCACAACGGGGGGGGGCAAGGGAATAGGCCGCTGGGGACAGAGGACAGAGGACAGAGGACAGAGGACAGAGGACAGAGGACAGAGGATAGAGGACAGAGGACAGAGGACAGAGGTCAAAAGTCGGAGTGAGGGTGAGGATAAAGTGTGGGCAGCGGAGAACAGAAGACGGGGAAACCGGAATTACGTAAAGGCAGCCGCATTCGGAGAGAGTATACGGGCAGCATGCCTAAAAAGGACAAAGGAAAAATGCATGCGTGGGCATGCCTGCAAAAGATTGCGATATTGACAAACAACATATTAAAAACTAATAAACCTTAGATTACATGAAAAGTTTCAAACTCATTCTTGCCGCAGCTTTTGCTGTTGTGGGGCTGTCGGCCATGGCACAGGTCAACTTCGATGATCCCAAGTACGCAATCTGGGGAGAGACTGCTGACGAACGCAAGCAGAACATGCTCGACAACCAGTTCATGAAAGAGGCTGTCGACAACCGCAACTACAACCTCGCAGCAAAATACCTCCAGTCGCTGCTGGCAAAATGCCCCAAGGCATCGCAGAATATCTACACCAACGGTATCAAACTCTACAAAAACAAGATCAACCGCGCAGAAACCGCCGAGGAGAAGGACATATATATCGACTCGCTGCTGCTGCTCTACGACATCCGTCTGGAGAACTTCGGCGACCACAAGACCTACGGCAAGGCATATATCCTCGACCGCAAGGCCCGCGAGCTCATGACATACCGCCCCGATGACCGCGAGGGTATCCGCAAACTTTTCAACGAGGCCATCGCCGCCAGCGAGGAGAAGAACGGAACACCCGACCTCGATCTGGTGGTTATATACTTCGGCGCACAGTGCGACGATTATAAGAACGACCTCGTAAGCGCCGACGCCGTCATCGCCGACTACGACCGCTTTACCCCCGCTTTCGAGAGCGCAGGTGAGGACGGTGCAGCATTGAAGGAGCAGTTCGACTCGTCATTCGGCTCGAGCGGTGCCGCCAGCTGCGAGAACCTCGAGGCCCTCTTCGCAAAACGTCTGGCTGACACGCCCGACGACGAGGCTGTGCTTTCACAGGCCGTATCGCTCATGTCTCGCGCAAACTGCGACAGCGACTTCTTCTTCCAGACCGCAGAGAAATACTACGCGATCAAACCTTCGTCGGAGACCGCCCTCTTCCTCGCACAAGGGTTCCAGAACCGTCAGGAGTATGACAAGGCTCTCAAGTATCTGGAGGAGGCGCTTTCAGTAGAGACCGATCCCGCAGAGAAGGAGAAGCTCTATGTACGTGTCGGCATGATCGGTATCAGCACCAAGGACTACGCCAAGGCCATCGACGCGGCAAACCAGATAAAGAACCTCAACCCCGAGAACGGATACGCATACTTCATCCTCGGACAGTGCTATGCGGCATCGGCCAACTGCACGGAGTTCCAATGCATGGCATGCTACTGGGCCGCATACGACGCCATGAGCCAAGCCGTATCGCTGCTCGGTGCCGAGCCCGACATCCAGAAGGCGGCACAGTCGCTCATGTCGAACTACCGTCAGGGCTTCCCGACAAAGGAGGAGTGCTTCTTCGCCGAGTTGTCGGAGGGTTCGCGCTACACCGTCAGCCACGGCTACGCCAACGGTGTCAACACTACGGTACGTTACAGGTAACAAGGCTGCATGAAAACAGCGTCGATGAAAAAACTCACAGCGGTAGCACTCTCTTTTACGGGGAGTGCTATCTTGCTATTCTCGTGCGACGCTAAAAAACCAGCGGCGGAGAATGCCGTAAACGACAAGATGATGACCGAATACAGCGAAAACATGTCGATCGTCATGTCGGAGAACGGCCGGAAATCGTACCTGTTCGAGACGCCGCTGATCGAGGGCTACAGTCTTGTGCGCGACCCATACCGCGAATTCCGAAAGGGCATAAAGATAACTACCTTCGCCGACGACTCGCTCGCGGCGCAGGATGCCGTTCTGACGGCCAACTACGCCATCTACTACGAGAACCGCCGCCTGTGGGAGGCCAAAGGCAACGTCGTGGTCATAAAGGCCGACGGCAAACAGCTGTACACCTCGCAGCTCTTCTGGAACCAAGCCACGAAACGTATCTACTCGAATGTCGATTCGAAGATCGTCGACGGCGACGAGGTCACCTTCTGTGAAGGGTTCGAATCCGACGAGAGCATGAAAGAGTGGCGTTACCGCAAGATAAAAGGTGTCACATACTTCACCGTAGAGGAGAATGGCGACGGTACCGCTCCGGCACAAGACGATGCCGCCGCGGCAGAGACTCCCGGGCGCAGGACTCCGGCAGACGGGACCGCGGCACAACATACTCCGAGAAAGACTATGCCCGTACATGGCGGCCCGCAGGAACGGATAGATACGGCCACACGCCTCAAAGCCTTACCTGCCGGACGGCGGGACATGGACAACGGCCGCGGCCATGGCGGGACTGCCAGATGACATAACAATCACCACATGCGATCATGTATTCCGCAGAACTAATCAATTCGGTTATAATAATCGCCGTCATGCTCACGCTGTCGGCATTCTTCTCCGGCATGGAGATCGCGTTCCTGAGCAAGAACCGCCTGATGGTGGAGATAGGGCGCAAACAGAGCCGTTTCTTCGATATGGTGGCCGGGCTTTTCGAGAAACACCCCGGGCAGTACATCACCACCATTCTCGTAGGGAACAACATATGTCTGGTAATATACTCGCTCAGCATGTCCACGGTGCTGCGCCTGCTGGCGCACGCCGCAGGATGGGAGTCGCTCGCAGTGAACGGGTCGGTTATAACCGAGACCGTAATCTCTACGGTCATAATTCTCTTCTGCGGCGAGTTCCTCCCCAAATCCATCGTCAAGAACAACCCCAACTTCTACTACTCGGCGCTGTATCCCGTCATACTCTTCTTCTATCTGCTGCTCTACCCCATCGCAATCTTTACCACATGGCTCTCATACGGCATACTGCGCCTCTTCGGGCATAAGGTCGTCAAGACCGACATGTCGGCATCGTTCAACCGCGAGGATCTGGTCAACCTGATGGATGCCGAAGCCGTCGAGCCGCAGCAGGAGGAGGAGGACGAGATCAAGATGTTCCAGAACGCACTCGACTTCGCCGACCTGCGCGTACGCGACTGCATGATCTCGCGTGTGGACGTCGAGGCCGTAGACATAGACGACACGAGCATCGAGGAACTGAAGCAGCGGTTCATCGAATCGAAGTTCTCACGCATCTTCGTCTGGCGCGAAAGCATAGACAACATCATCGGTTATGTCAATTCGAAGAGCCTCTTCGAGAAACCGGCGACCATATCGGAGGTTGTGAAGAAGGTGAACTGCGTAGCCGAGACCCTGCCTCTGCAAAACATGCTGCAGACCTTCATCAAGCAGAAGTCGAGCGTGGCGGTGGTTATAGACGAGTTCGGCGGCACCGCCGGCATCATATCCCTCGAGGATGTTCTGGAGGAGATATTCGGCGACATCGAGGACGAACACGACGTGCAGCGCACCGTCGAGAAGAAGGTCGCCGAGGGAGAATACATCTTCTCGTGCCGTCTTGAGGTTGAGTACCTGAACGAGCGCTACGATCTGGGCATAGAGGAGAGCGACGAATACGACACGCTGGCCGGATACATCATACGCAAGTACGAAGGCATCCCCGCCGCAGGAGAGACGCTGCTGGACGACGGCCTCGAAATACACATCCTGCGCTCGACACGCGCAAGGGTGGAGCTTGCCCGCGTGAAAAAGATGTAACAAAATATCCTACAATAATATGAGCAATAGGAATTATTTTACTATCTTTGGTGGCTCAAAACGAACAAAAATATAGTAATTACATACAATTATGGCGAGTTTAAACACTTTAAGGACCAAATTCGGCGTAGTGCTTTCTGTAATCATAGCACTTGCGCTTTTGGCATTTATCTTCTCTCTGAGGACCGACATGGGATTCTCGAACAACGATCCCAAGGTGGGTGTTATCAACGGCGACAAAATCCGCTATTCGGAGTACCTGAACGAATATGAGACCGTAAAGGCCAACAACGGCGGCTCGGAGTCGGACGAAGCGCAGGCCGACGCCTTGGCCAATGCCACATGGCAGGGCCTCATCGCCAAGCACATGCTGCTGCCCGGGTTCGAGAAAATGGGTATCGAGGTAAGCGAGGCAGAGCGCATGTCGATGCTCAGCGGCGAACACCCCTCGCAGGTGTTCTACAGCGCTTTCGCCGATCCCCAAACGGGCGAATACAGGCCCGAGACGATCAGCTCGTTCCTTTCGCAGGTGAGCGCAAACCCGCAGTACCAATCGTTCTGGTCGTACCTCAATTCGCAGGCCATGCTCGACCGCATGATGTCGAAGTATCTGGGTATGATCCGCGCCGGCATCTACCCCAACGCGCTGGAGGTGGAGAACGGTGTCAAGGCCGCCAACGAGAGCCGCTCGGGACGCTACGCCATACTCAAGTACAACACCATAGCCGACTCTCTCGTAACGGTGTCGCAGGCCGAGGTGCAGAAATATTACGACGAGCACAAGAACTCGTATACCCAGCAGCCGCACCGTACAATCTCGTACGTCGTATTCGAGGTAAACCCCACCGATGACGACATGCTCGAACTCGAGAAAGAGGTCCGCGCCGCAGGCGAGGAGTTTGCTGCGGCAGAGGATGTACGCGCTTTTGTCCGCAAGAACATCAAGGGCACCATCGCCGACCACTACGTTTCGGCGGCACAGCTCGGCGAGGATGAGGCCGTGGTTCTCGACGGCGGACAGTACGGCCCCGTGCTCAAGTCAAACGAGTGGGTAATGTCGCGTGCCGTAGCAACCAAGATGGCCCCCGACTCAATAGGCCTCAGCCACATAGTTCTTTCGGCACAGGATTCGGCTCTGGCCGACAGCCTCTACACCGCACTGCAGAACGGTGCCGACTTTGCCGAGGCCGCAGCCAAATATTCGACCTATGCGGCAACAGCGCAGAATGGCGGCGAAATCGGTGTAATGCCCTTCTCGGGTTTCACCACAGACATGGCCGACCAGCTGGCAGAAGCCAAGAAGGGTGACCTCATCAAGACGACCGTAGGCGACGCCATCCAGATCCTGAAGGTAACGCGCGCAGACGCCCCGAAGAAGTTCGCCGTCGTAGGTACCATAACCTACCCTGTGGAAGCCTCGGCCGCAACGCGCCGCAACGTACACAATACGGCCAGCATCTTCGCCGTTGACGGCAAGGGTTCGCTCGAGGCATTCCAGAACGCCGCCTCGGCCGCAGCCGTAACGCCCCGTGTCGCAGACATAGCACAGAGCGAGCGTTCGATCAACGGTCTGGAGAATACCCGTGAGATCGTACGCTGGGCCAACGGCGCCGAAATCAACGAGATCTCGGAGATATTCAATGTCGGCAAGGACTACGCCGTAGCCATCCTCACCGACATCGACGACTCGAAATACATGCCGCTCGAGGATGTAAGCTTCTCCATCATGCAGGAGATAGGCCGCAACAAGAAGTTCGACATGCTCAAGGATAAGCTCTCGGGCGCCTCGATCGACGAGGCCGCAAAGAACGCCGGTGTCGAGGTAGCACAGTTCGATGGTGTCAAGTTCAACGACTACATGATCGCCGAACTGGGGCTCGAGCCTGCGGTTATCGGTGCCATCGCCGCAACCGACCAGACAGGAACGGTATCCGCCCCCGTGAAGGGATACTCGGGAGCCGTAGTATTCGTCGTGGACAACATCGAAAAGGGCGACGCACAGAACGCCGAAGCCGAGAAGGTACGTCTTCAGGCTACGATGGAGAATATGGCAATGCAAGCTTCGGTAATGGCAATACAGCGAATGGCCGACATCGACGACCTGCGCGGAAAGTATTTCTAACAGAAACATACCTTATATGAATAAAACAAGGGGCCTTCCCGACGGGAGGCTCCTTGTTTTATTGTCTTACGGCACAACCACAAAACCGTATACCCCATTAAGGCGGTTTCCTTACGCCGCAAACACGGCGGAGAGCCGGCTCAACAGGACAAACATCCCGTAATGCGTACATAGATGCCTGCAAAAGGGGCGGATTCAAAATAACCGGCGGCACAAACGTCGGCCGGTCTATTGCGACATAGACAAATAGACGCCGCCGCGTATCATCTTCTTGCAGCAGAAAAAAAGGCCGCTCCTGCACAGAGGAGCGGCCGGCAATTATCGTTACCGAGGAATCGGATTACTCCGCCATCAGCAGTTCGAGCATCTTGATCGACGACTTTGCGATCGGAGTACCGGGGCCGAAAATGGCGGCGGCACCGTCACGATAGAGCTCATCGTAGTCCTGTGCCGGAATCACACCGCCGACAATGACGATGATATCCTCGCGGCCCAGCTTCTTGAGCTCGGCGATGATCTGCGGCACAAGCGTGAGGTGACCCGCCGCAAGCGACGATACGCCCACGATATGCACGTCATTCTCCACTGCCTGCTTGGCAGCCTCCTCCGGTGTCTGGAACAACGGGCCCATATCGACGTCGAAACCGACATCCGCATAACCCGTAGCGACCACCTTCGCACCGCGGTCGTGACCGTCCTGTCCGAGCTTGGCGATCATGATACGGGGCTGGCGGCCCTCCTTCTTGGCGAACTCGGCACACATGGCCTTCGCCTTCTCGAAATCAGCATCCTGTTTCATACCTGAACTGTATACTCCCGAAATTGAACGAATAACAGCCTTGTAACGCCCTACGACAACCTCGCAGGCATCCGAGATCTCGCCCAGCGTGGCACGTACCTTCGCAGCCTCCACGGCCAGCTCCAGCAGGTTGCCCTTGCCCGTCTTGACGCACTCGGTGATTGCGGCCAGAGCCTTGTCCACGGCAGCCTGATCGCGCGATGCACGCAGTTCTTTCAAACGCTTCACCTGACTCTCGCGTACGGCGGTGTTGTCCACGGCGAGGATGTCAATCGGCGCCTCCTTCTCGAGACGGTACTCGTTCAGGCCGATGATCTTCTGCTCGCCCGAGTCGATACGGGCCTGCGTACGTGCGGCAGCCTCCTCGATACGCATCTTGGGAATACCCGTCTCGATGGCCTTGGCCATACCGCCAAGCTTCTCGACCTCCTGTATGTGCTCCCATGCCTTGTGCGCGATCTCGTTGGTGAGCGCCTCGACATAGTAAGATCCTGCCCACGGGTCGACGTTGCGGCAGACGTTGGTCTCCTCCTGTATATATATCTGGGTATTACGCGCGATACGTGCCGAGAAGTCGGTAGGCAGCGCGATAGCCTCGTCCAAAGCGTTGGTATGGAGCGACTGCGTATGACCCAGAGCGGCACCCATGGCCTCGATGGCGGTACGCGCCACATTGTTGAAGGGGTCCTGCTCCGTCAGCGACCAACCCGACGTCTGGCTGTGCGTACGCAGAGCGAGCGACTTGGGATTCTTGGGGTCGAACTGCTTTACGATCTTGGCCCACAACATACGTGCCGCACGCATCTTGGCGATCTCCATGAAGTGGTTCATGCCGATAGCCCAGAAGAACGACAGACGCGGCGCGAAAGCATCGACCGACATGCCGGCGTTGATACCTGCACGCAGGTACTCCAGACCGTCGGCCAGCGTATATGCCAACTCGATGTCGGCCGTAGCGCCAGCCTCCTGCATATGGTAACCCGAAATAGAGATCGAGTTGAACTTGGGCATGTTCTTCGACGTGTACTCGAAAATGTCGGCGATGATCTTCATCGAGAACTTGGGCGGATAAATATAGGTGTTGCGCACCATGAACTCCTTGAGGATATCGTTCTGGATCGTACCGGCCAGCTGGTCGAGCGTACATCCCTGCTCGAGGCCCGTCACGATGTAGAAGGCCAGAATGGGCAGCACGGCACCGTTCATGGTCATCGACACCGACATCTTGTCCAAAGGTATGCCGTTGAAGAGCACCTTCATGTCCTCAACCGAGCATATCGACACTCCGGCCTTGCCGACATCGCCCACAACGCGCGGGTGGTCGGCATCGTATCCGCGGTGCGTAGCGAGGTCGAATGCCACCGACAGACCCTTCTGTCCTGCGGCGAGGTTGCGGCGGTAGAATGCGTTTGACTCCTCGGCCGTAGAGAATCCGGCATACTGGCGGATCGTCCACGGACGCATAACGTACATCGTCGAGTAGGGTCCGCGCAGGAACGGCGCGATACCGGCGGCGTAATTGAGGTGCTCGAGGCCCTCGAGGTCCTTCTCCGTGTAGTCCCTCTTTACGGGTATCTGCTCGGCTGTCATCCAAGGCTGTTCGGCCTCGGCAGCGGCGGCGCAGCACTGCGTCTTGCCGCCTTCGTACGATAATTTATCGAATTTTGCTCTCATAACTTTGCTTTTTAGATACCCAACTCTTTGAGGTAGAACTTCAGAGTTTCGAGTACGTTACTCTTTACGTTGATGAAATTGGTTATACCCTGTGCCTCGAGCTCGGGTGTGCATGCGGGAGCGCCTGCCACCACGAGGATGGCCTTGCCGCCCAGCAGCTCCTTCACGCGCGGAGCCAGCTCGGCGTAATCGTCGTCCGACGAGCAGACGACAACGATGTCGGCCTTGGCCTCCAAAGCGGCGGCTACACCCTCCTCGACTGACTTGAAGAAGGTATTGTCCTGAACGCGGATACCTGCACAAGCGAAGAAGTTGCATGAGAACTGCGCACGGGCGCGTGCCATGGCCAGACTGCCGCAGGTGAGCATGAACGCCTTGGGCGTCTTGCCGCTGCGGTCGACATGCAGGCGCATCTGCTCGAAAGCCATGGCGCCGCGGTACGGGGTCAGCACATTGCCCTCGGCCTGCTTGCGCGCAACCACCTCGTCGGTGATGGCGTCGGCAGCGACCTCCGTGAAGTTGGGATATTGGTTGGCGCCCAGCAGTATCTGACGGCGTGTGGCGATGTTCTTGTCCTTGGCTGCGGCCGAAGCCTTCACCCGCTCCACGATGAAGCCCTGCTCGAAGGCAGCGATGTAGCCGCCCTTATCCTCGATCTCGAGGAAGAGCTTCCATGCCTGCTCGGCGATGTTGCGCGTAAGGGTCTCGATATAGTACGAACCGCCGGCGGGGTCCACCACGCGGTCGAAGTGCGACTCATGCTTGAGAAGCAGCTCCACATTGCGGGCAATGCGCTTCGAAAAGTCGTTCGGGGCCTCGAATGCGTAGTCGAACGGCGTAACCTCCAGCGAGTGGACGCCTGCCAGCGATGCCGACATGGCCTCGGTGGTGCCGCGGAGCATGTTCACATAGGGATCGTACACCGTCTGGTTCCACGTCGAGGTAACGGCGTGAGCGAACATCTTGCACGAGCACTCGCACTCGGGATTATATCCCTTGACTATATTCGCCCACAACATGCGTGCGGCGCGGAACTTGGCGATCTCCATGAAGTAGGCCGACGTTACGGCGAACGTGAAACGTATCTTGCGAGCCGCCTCGTCGACCGTAAGTCCGGCTTCGGTGAGCTTGACAAGGTAATCGTGCGCAGCCGAGAGCGTGAAAGCCAGCTCCTCGACGATGGTAGAACCCGCATTGCTGAAGGTGCTTCCCGTAACATTCACCACGCGGATGCCCTTGTAATCGGCCGTACGCTTGATGAGCTCGACGATTTTCGAGAAACAGTGCTCTCCCGTGGCGTCGCTGCAGCAGAAGTGTCCCTTGGTCGAAAGGTTCTTCACGATGGGGTCGATGCAGAAGTTGATGTGCACGCTCTCCTTGTCGAGGCCCATAGCCTCGACCTTGTCGAGCACCATGCCGGCGACCTTGCCCATCTTCTTGCCCGAGAATGTGATCTCGACGGCAGGGAGATATACATCCTTCAGCAGCGTGTCGAGATCCTCTGCCGAGAAGTTCTCCGAAGCGATGTGGAATCCGAGGGAATCCACTCCGGCGTTGAGAATCTTGAGCGCCTCGGCGTTGGCTTCGGCGGCCGACTCCACCGTCAAGGTCTGATGTATGCGCCAATCGTTGCTGTTGCGCGTACCCCTGACGTAGGGGAACTCGCCGGCCTGCGATCCGAGGAACTCGATGCCCTCCAGATTCTCGGCCCTGTAATAGGGGCGCACGTTGAATCCTTCGGGGGTTCTCCATACGAGCTTGCGCTCATAGTCGGCCCCTTTTAAGTCTGTCGTAATCGCCGCTTCCCACTGCTCCGTCGAGACGGGCGGGAACTCGGTGAACAACTTTTCTCTTTCGGTATTAGACATAATTGTTAGGAATTAGTTTAGTGTATGTGCTTTTATATTCGTCACTGAAAGGTTTTTCAAGGCTTTTACTTACAGCTTTGCATGGTTGGTTCTACAAATATACTATTTTTTTCAGTTCGCCGCACCTCTTTCCGTTAAGAAAACAACATCATTATTCCGCTTGCGGCCGACGGCAGCGAGGCGTCATTCATGGCAAAGATTTTATTATTACTTCCTATTTAAGCTATTTTTAATCTAATAGTATACAAATATCCCCATTTTTCAAAGCGCCTATTTTTTCCCACATACTGAAAAAAAGACATCAAAACCGGAAACATCAGATGAAAAAATCGGCAAAACACGCAATTTTCACACATCAAAATCGCAAAATACGCATATTTTAACACTACAATAACGAAAAATGCATATATTTTTCTTTCTGTTTTCTCTGATGGGTTGTCAGGTGTATTGTGTTTCACGTGAAACGTTGCATTTGTTTGAGTTGTTGATATAACCCATGTTTCACGTGAAACAAAAAG
>CASFQF010000027.1 GCA_949296635.1 uncultured Alistipes sp.
CCTGCGCACGCGCGGCTTCGGCGGCTTCCAGCTCCTCGACCTGCAGGACTACCCGGGGCAGGGCTCGGCATACGTAGGCATACTCGACGCCTTCATGGACTCGAAGGGGCTCATCACGCCCCGAGCGTGGCGCGAGTTCTGCTGCGAGACGGTCCCGCTCTTCCTCTGCAACAGCATGTGCTGGACTGCCGGCCAAAATATCCGGGGAGACATCCGCATAGCGAACTATTCGCCGCAAAGCCTTGAGGGCCGGCAGGTCGCATGGCGCTTCACACGCCGCGACAACGGCCGCACCATAGCTGCGGGCAAGATGCCCGTCGAGCCGCAAGAGGATCGGGGCGTGCTGGACGTCGGCACAATCGCCACACCACTCCCCGCGGCAAAGGAGGCGTATGAGGTATGCCTCACGCTCGAAATCAAGGGCACTCCATATCGCAACAGCTACGCATTCTGGGTATATCCCGACAGAGGCAGTCTCGACATCGGCGCCGAGAGCCGGGCCGCCGGCGTCACCGTCACCCGCACGCTAAACGACGCGCTTGCGGCACTCGAACGCGGCGAAAAGGTCCTGCTCATGCCCGACCGTGCGCAGTGTGCCGATGCCACCGTCGGCGGGCTCTTCCAGACCGACTACTGGAACTACCGCATGTTCAAGAGCATATGCGACAACATGAAAAAGGAGCCCTCGCCCGGTACGCTCGGCATACTGACCGACCCCTCGCACCCCGTATTCGAAGGGTTCCCGACCGACTTCCATACCGATTGGCAGTGGTACGCCATCGTCAAGAACAGCTACCCTCTCATCCTCGACGCCATGCCCGAAGGCTACCGCCCCATCGTGCAGGTAATCGACAACATCGAGCGCAACCACCGTCTGGGCATGCTGTTCGAGGCCGCCGTAGGCAACGGCCGGCTCCTTGTATGCATGGCCGACCTGCGCCCCGCGTCCGACCTGCCCGAGGTGCGGCAGTTCGTGCGTTCGATGCTGCGCTACATGTCATCCGACGACTTCGGCCCCGCCACCGCGCTTACGCCACAGCAGCTGCAGGCACTGTTCCGCACGCAGGGCAACGACAGCATAGAGGCCCTGCACAACATATCGTACGATTGACACGCCCCGACTGCTTATATACGAAAGCATGCGGCCAACCTTTTGGGTTGGCCGCATGCTGTTCCTACGGATGCTGTCGCCTATTTACTGTTGCGGTATGCCTCGACGCCGCTGCGCAGGAACTGCACGAAGGCGTCCACATCGAGATCATACCCGCGCGGCTCGACCAAAGGCTTGCCGTCGCGCCCCTGAAGGACATAATATGGCTGTGCATTCACGCCGTAGGTCTTCAAGGCGTAATATGAATTGATCTTGCCCAGCGTCTTGAGCACCTTGCCCGTATCGGTGGTGACCCAGTCGCTCTCGTCGACCTTTAGTTTATCATCGGCATAAAGTGCCACGATAACATACTCGTTGCGCAGCAGCTCCAGCACACGGGGATCCGACCACACGCGCGCCTCCATCTCGCGGCAGTTGACGCAGCCGTGGCCCGTGAAGTCGACGAAAAGCGGTTTACCGACCTCGGCGGCATACGCCTCGGCCTGCTCCAGATCGAAGAAGCCCTCCAACCCGAGCGGCAGTTTGAGCACGTCGCCGTACTTGACACCCGTCTCTGGGGCGGATGCCGCACCCGAAGGGACTGACGCCGCAGAACCGCCGGCCGTCATGACGAAGTCCTGCGTCTGCATCGGCGGCATATATCCCGACAGGGCCTTCAACGGCGCGCCCCACATGCCCGGGACCATGTAGACCACAAAAGCGAAGGTCACGACCGCCAGCACCAGACGTGTAACCGACAGGTAAGGCATGTCGCTGTCGTGTTTGAAGCGCAGTTTGCCCAGCAGATAAAGCCCCAGCAGCGAGAAGATCACGATCCACAATGCCAGATACACCTCACGGTCGAGGATGCCCCAATGGTATGTCTGGTCGGCCACGCTGAGGAACTTGAGTCCCAGCGCCAGCTCGACGAAGCCCAGCACCACCTTCACCGAGTTGAGCCAGCCGCCGCTCTTGGGCAGCTTCTTGAGCCACGAGGGGAAGAGCGCGAAGAGCGTGAAGGGCAGCGCGAAGACCACCGAGAATGCGAGCATGGTGATAATGGGGGTCCAGAACTCGCCCGACGTCGACTGTATGAGCACCGACCCGACGATGGGGCCCGTACACGAGAACGACACCAGCACCAGCGTCAGCGCCATGAAGAATATGCCCGCAAGCCCCTTCTTGTCGGCCTTGGCATCGCTGTCGTTGACCAGCTTCTCGGGCAGCACGATCTCGAAGGCGCCGAAGAACGAGGCGGCAAAGATCATGAAGACGGCGAAGAAGATGATATTCGGAAGCCAATGCGTCGCCAGCCAGTTGAATATGTCGGCCGTGACCACATCGCCGCCGACAAGCCACGTGATGAGGATTATCACGCCGATGGGTACGGTATAGAGCAGTACGATGAACAGGCCGTACATCAAGGCGCGGAACCGTCCCGCTGCGGGCGAACCCGACCCCTTGAGGAAGAACGACACCGTCATCGGGATCATGGGGAAGACACACGGCGTCAGTAGCGCCACCAGAGCCCACCCTATCGCACTCAATATGTATCCCCACAGCGAACCGCCCGACGGGGCGGTTCCCGCGGCCGAAACGGTCGCCTCCGGCTTCTCGGCGGCAGGCTTATCTGCCGAGGAGGCGGCTTCCGCCGCGGCGCCCGCGCCGCCCACCTCGATCGAGAAGTCCTTGTCGCCCGTGACACAGTTCATGTCGTTGCAGGCCATCCAGTCGGCCGTGACGGCAACGGCAGCCGTGCCGCCGCAGCGCACGTTCTGGGCAAACTGCGCCTTGCCCTCATAGAACCCTATCTCCATCTCGTAGATGGGGTCGAACTCACGGTGCGCCTCGGCCAAGGCGTACACGCCGCCTTCGAGCGAATACGACGCATCGGGCGTGAACTCGAACGAGGTGGCCATGGGGCCTCCCAACTCATAGGGGCCGAGGTCGTAGATATGCCAGCCGCCCTCCACCGCCGCCGTAAAGACGATCTGGTAGAGACCCGACTCCAGCTCCTTAACCTCCGTACTCCACTTCACGGGCTCCAGCTGCGCCCACGACGGCAGCGCGGCCGCCAATGCGGCACACGCGATCACGATACGCTTGAAAAATCTGTTCATCGTATAATATCTCCTTTTGTTTTGTTCCGAAACAGTGCCTTCGGCGGCCGCAGCGCCTTACATACAGCCGCCGCCCCGCAAACACGCGCCAAAAATATTATAAAAAACTCGCATCTGCAAATCGGCTAACGTCTTGGCAGCCGCCTGCCGCACCCGCCGCATCCACAACAGCCCGCCGGTCATGAAACAACCGCACACCGGCGGGCTGCCATTCCCGAACGGCATGCGGATGCTATCCGACAGAGTGCTAACACCCCTATCCGTATCACTCGATAACGAAGATGCGCGCCTCGTCCCCGCCCACGGCGATGCTCACCGTCATGGCGTCGTCGGGAAGCAGCGGCTCGATCTTCTCGGGCCACTCCACAAGGCACAGGTCACCGGAATAGAAGTATTCCTCGTACCCGAGATCCAGAGCCTCCTCGACCCTGTTTATACGGTAAAAATCGAAATGGTATATGCGGCGCCCGCCCGCACCCTCGTATTGGTTGACCAGCGCGAACGTGGGGCTGGTCACGGTATCCTGCGCACCCAGCGCCGCCGCTATACGGCTTATGAGGGTGGTCTTTCCCGCCCCCATCGGGCCGCGGAAAAGCACGACGCTGCGGCCGTGCAGTTCGCCGAGGACAGCCTCGGCGACCTCGGGAAGCTCGGAGAGCGATCCGATCTCGATCTTCTTCATATTGGACAACTTTATAGTTTGGGTTTCAGCACTATGTACGGCACGATCATCTCCTCCATCGAGATGCCGCCGTGCTGGAACGTGTTACGGTAATAGCGGATGAAACGGTTGGCGTCGTTGTTGTAGACGAGGAAATCCGAATTGTAGGCGAAGATGTAGCTCGACGACAGGTTTATGCGCGGCAGCTGTATATCCTCCGGCCGCAGCACCTCGTATACCTCGCGCGCGTTGTACTGCAGGTTGCGCCCCGTCTTGTAACGCAGGTTGGGCGAGGTCTCCCTGTCGCCCGTCACCTTCACGGGGTTGTCGACACGGATAGTTCCGTGGTCGGAGGTGATGATGACCGTATGCCCCCGCTCCGAAAGCAGCTTCAACAGCACGAACAGGTCGGAATGCTCGAACCATGAACGTGTGAGCGAACGGAACGACGCCTCGTCTTCCGTCAATTCGCGGATTATGTCGGTCTCGGTACGCGCATGCGACAGGATGTCGAGGAAGTTGTAAACGATGACCGAAAAGTCGGCATCGTAGATGCGGTTGATATTGTCGATGAGCTTTCGGCCCGCCTCGGGCCGCACCAGCTTGTCGAAGGTCCATTTCCACGTCTTGCCGCAGGCGGTGAGCTGCCGTGCGAGGAAATCCTCCTCGTACTGGTTCTTGCCGCCCTCCTCGTTGTCGTTGAGCCACTTGTTGGGCATGATCTTGTCGATGGCAAGCGGCATGAGCCCCGCGAATATCGCATTGCGCGCATACTGCGTGGCCGTAGGCAGGATGGCGCAGTAGAAGTCGTCCACCTCGACGTCGTAGTACCCGCGCAACAGCGAACTGATCGACCGCCACTGGTCGTACCGGAAGTTGTCTATGAGCAGCAGCGTCGTACGGCCGTGCGACTCGGCGTCGGGAAGGATCTTCTTGCGCATGAGCGTGTGCGACATTACCGGAATCTCCTCATCGTCGACACGGCGGTTGATCCAATTGTAATAGTTGCGGCGCACGAACTTGCAGAACTCCTGATTGGCCTCGCTCTTCTGGTATACGAGCACCTCCTTTATACTCTGGTCGGTGGAGTCCGACAGTTCGATCTCCCAGCCCGTGATCTTGCGGTAGAGCGTGCACCACGCGGCAAACGAGGAGGCCATCTGACACATGTTCGATATGCGGCCGAACTCGGCACGGTAGTCGGCCGTGGTCTGCTCGGTAACGAGCTGCTGCGAATGGACGCATTTCTTGATCGACAGAAGCACTTGGTTGGGATTCACCGGCTTGATGATATAGTCGGCGATCTTCGAGCCGATGGCCTTGTCCATGATATTCTCCTCCTCGCTCTTGGTGACCATGATCACGGGTGTGGTCGGACGCACCTCCTTGATCAGAGGCAGCGTCTCGAGACCCGTCATGCCGGGCATCATCTCGTCGAGAATAATAAGGTCGTAGGAGGTATTCCGCACCATGTCGATGGCGTCGTATCCGTTGTTGCAGGTGTCCACCTCGTAACCCTTGCCCTTGAGAAAAAAGACATGCGGACGCAGAAGGTCTATCTCATCGTCCACCCAAAGTATCTTTACCATATAGTTCAGCGTTTTTACACTCCGCCGCATCGGGACGGCCTTCCTTCTCATATAACGCACGGAACACCTCCCGAATTGTGGGAAACGACATCTTAATTCGGTGCGGCACCTCCTCGTCACCCACCCATTCGGCTGCGACGATACCCTCCTCGCCCTGCGGGCGGAGCATGCCTCCACCCTCCGCGGCGCGCATGAGGAACCACGAAGTGTGCTTCATCTCCCAACGGCCGTATAGGTTGTAGCAATGAACCGTCGTGCACAACAGCTCCCCCACCTCGGCGATACGTACGCCCGTCTCCTCCTCGGTCTCGCGGACGGCGCACTCGGCGACCGACTCGCCCGCCTCGCGGTGCCCCTTGGGCAGGTCCCAGCGGCCGTTGCGGCGGATCATCAGCTTGCGCCCCGCGGCATCCACCGCCACGCCCCCCGCAGCCTCGACCTGCACGAACTGTGCCGCCAATGAGGCCATAGTGCGGTCCGCATCGGGCGTTCGGACAGCGATATATTTTTCCGTTTCGGCTTTTTTGACTATATTAGCGCGCGAAATTCGCAGGCCGCCGTCGCACTCCATGACGGAATATGCGGGCGGAAGCGGTTGCGACGTGATTACGACGCTCACATCGGCGAAGTATATTGTGTATGCATCCATTTCGACAACCGCCGCTCTTGAATTGCGGCGCGACTGCAAATATACGAAAAGGCGGGCGCAGAGGCAAATGAAAACGCCGTTTTCGAATTTGGCCATGCCGCACCGCATTTGATATACGAAAAAATAAAAACACCATAAGAGATGAAAAAAGCTATACCAATCATTATGATCGCATCAGCCCTGACCGCAGCGTCGTGCTCGACGGTGCCGGCACCCGAGTCAAACAGCACCGAAGGCATCCTCACAGCCGAAGAGATCAGCGCCGCACGCTTCACCCCCGAAGTGATGTGGAAGATGGGGCGTCTGGGCGAAGCGGCCCTCTCGCCGCATGGGCGCATGGCTGTATATACCGTCACCCGATACGACATGCAGGCCAACAAGGGCACTACGGTGATGTACCTGCATGACATGGCCTCGGGAAAAGAGCGCCCGCTCACCGACGCCACATCCAATGCCGCATCTCCGCAGTGGCACAACGGATCGAAACGCATATATTTCCTCTCCGACCGCAGCGGCTCGATGCAGGTGTGGTCGATGAATCCCGACGGCGGCGACGTGCGTCAGGTATCCGACATCCGCGAAGGGGTCGAGGCATACGGCGTAGCCCCCGACGGCGACAAAATATTCTTCGTAAAGAAAGTACATGCCGCCGACCGCCGCTCGGCCGACATATACAAGGACATGGACAAGTCGAAGGCCCGGATATACGACGACCTTATGTGCCGCCACTGGAACTATTGGGACGAGGGTGAGTACAGCCATATCTTCATCGCCGACATCACGCCCGACGGCCTTGCCAACCCCGTCGACATCCTCGGCGAGGATGCGGCGTGGGATGCGCCGCTGGCGCCCTACTTCGATGCCGCCGAGATAGCATGGAGCCCCGACGGCACCAAGATCGCATATACATGCAAGAAGCTCACGGGTGCGGCATACGCCGTATCGACCGACTCGGACATATATGTCTACGACACGGCCGACGGCTCGACCGTCAACATAAACAAACCGATGACGGGCAATCCGTCGAACGACCCCGCCGCTCCGCGCCTCGACATATCCGAAGCCGAAGGCTACGACCGCTACCCCGTATGGTCGCCCGACGGCACCAAGATAGCCTTCCGCTCGATGGCTACGCCCGGCTACGAGTCCGACAAGGACCGTCTCTTCATATACGACACGGCGTCGGAGAGCATGACGGACCTCACCGAAAACTTCGACCACAGCGCGCAGAATGTCGTATGGGCCGACAACGGACGCCTGCTCTTCATCTCGGCCATCGAGGGCACGCAGCAGATATGTTCCGTCGCCATACCGGAATCGGGCCGCGGCGCCGATGCCGCAGTCGAGGTCCTCACCGAAGGTGACCACCATATCTCGTCGTTCAGTTACGCGAACGGCACCTGCATAGCCGCGATCATGACCATCAGCCGCGACAACGAACTCTACGCCATGGACCTCGCCGGCGGCAACAAGGAGCAGATAACCTTCGTCAACAAGGAGATATACGACAACATACGCATGGGCGAGGTGCAGAAGCGCTGGGTCGCCACCACCGACGGCAAGCAGATGCTCACGTGGGTGATCCTGCCGCCAGACTTCGACCCCGCGAAGAAATACCCCACGCTGCTCTACTGCGAGGGCGGCCCGCAGAGCACCATTACAAACGGCTGGAGCTACCGCTGGAATTTTCAGCTAATGGCAGCACAGGGCTATGTTGTAGTGGCTCCGAATCGCCGCGGCTGCCCCTCGTTCGGCAGCGAATGGCGCGAACAGATCTCGGGCGACTACTCGGGCCAGAACATAAGCGACTACCTCTCGGCCATCGATGACGTGGCGCGCGAACCGTGGTGCGACACCGACCGCATGGGCTGTGTCGGCGCCTCGTACGGCGGATACTCGGTATACTACCTCGCCGGGCACCACGAGGGACGTTTCAAGGCCTTCATCTCGCATTGCGGCATCTTCGACTTCGAGTCGATGTACGGGCAGACCGAGGAGCTCTTCTTCATCAACCACGACTACGGCGGCCCCTATTGGGAAAAGGAGAACGCCACGGCCATGCGCTCGTACGAGCACTCGCCGCACAAGTTCGTCGACAAGTGGGACACGCCCATACTGATCATCACGGGCGAATTCGACTTCAGAATACCTTACACGCAATCGCTCGAAGCCTTCACCGCAGCCCGCCTGAAAGGTATCGACGCCCGCCTCGTGGAGTTCGAGAACGAGGGACACCAAGTATTCAAACCGCAGAACTCGATGGTGTGGAACCGCGAATTCTTCGGCTGGCTCGACAAGTACCTCAAGAAATAAACCTTTCGGAAAGGACAATCGAACGGCGGGATCCGCGATGTTTCGGCACCGGATCCCGTCGCTTTTGTCGGCATTCCGCACTGCGGCGGTGATACGGATATTGAGACGACGGGGCGGTTCATGATCAAAAAGCGCCCGTTCGTTGAATTTATTTCCTTTTAACTGCCGACGTTAGTACTTTTGGAGCACAAAATGCAAACCGAAAAACAAGCGGCACGCCGCAACAGCGTCATAACAAAACTGCAGATGAACCGACTACTCGTCATCGTCATATCGTTTGCACTGTCGTTGCTCGTTTCGTGCACGGCAAAAGATATTCCGCTGCAGAGCGCCGGCGGCCCCGTCACCGTAGGCTTCGGCGTGAAGGGCGCCTCAACACGCACCCAGATAAACGGCGACGGCGTCAGCACCTCGTGGATGCGCGACGACCGCATCTCGCTCTGGGCCCGCAACGACGCGCAGGAGTTCACCCTCAACGGCCAGATATTCAACATTTATTACCGCGAGGCAGGCAATGCCGGCGCATACTTCACCGCCACGCTGCCGCAGGCCATGCCCGAAGGGCGCTATACATATTACGCAACATACCCGCAGCCCGAAAACGTCGACGGCACGCGGGCGACGTTCTCCATACCCGACGTGCAGGACGGGCGTGTCGGCGGCGGCACAGACATAATGATCGCCGTACCGGCCGAGGCCGCACAGCTCGGCCCCTTGGAGGATAATCCCGACCTGTCGCTCACGATGCGGCATATGCTGCACGTGCTGCGTTTCTACATTCCCGAAGGGCTCAATACTCTCGGAGAACCGGTCGAGCACATAGTCTTCACCATGCCGCAGCAGGTGACGGGCAAGGCCGCGGCCGACATAACCGACCCCGACGGCGGCATGACCCTCGCCGAGGGCGGCAATACCGTAACCCTGCAGCTCGACAAACCCATCGGCGCCTCTACGGCTGAGGCGTTCGACTACGCCTGCGCGGCGATATTCCCCTCGACGGAGTACGGCGCCGACGATGTGATGCAGGTATCGCTCTACTCGGCCAACTACGCCGCCACGGTGGACGACATTCTGCTTGCAGACCGCACCTTTGCCGCAGGGCATGTGACGCCCGTGCCCCTGCGTCCCAAATTGAAGGAGTTCCAGAACAGGATACGCTTCACCATCGGCGCAAACAATCTCGGCGAAGATGTACAGACCATAACCCTCACGGCCCCCGAAGGCGTCAATTGGAGCGAAACGGGAGGCAACGTGCTTTCGTTCGATGCCGCGAAACTCAACGGCGGCGGATACTACGATTTGGATTTTGACACATACGCATCGGTCACTTTGTATGAAGCGCTGGCCAACCAGCCCGTAACGGTGCAGTTCGAGTCGGAGAACGCCATCGTCTATTCGGACATCACCATGCCCGACACATCTATCGGCACATCGACAGATGTCACACTCGATGTACCGTACCTCTATTTTGAAGATTTCAGCACTACGACTAAATCCTCAAACTACGACGACAACAGCAGTTTATCCATAACGGATGCAACTGGCGGCGATGCAATAGATCTCTCATCGGAGAGTTGGCCGCAGGGGTGGACGGGATCCAGATGCGGTCTTGAAGCAGGGAAAGCGGTAAGAGTATCTTGCCGCGCAGAGAAAGTTCTGGTATCGGGAGCCTACAACGGACGTATAGACTCTCCGGCAATGAGCGCAATAAAAGATGGATGCAGCGTTAAGCTAAGGGTACAATTCGATTACTCGTTTAACCGCGAAGGCAACAGGTCTTCGAATCTACAGCACTATCTTGCCTTCGGATATCACAGTACAGCCGGACCGATAGAGACCAGCGGACAAAACTCCAATCCAAACTATACCATAGATGCCAACATTGCATCCGGTCTCACTGGAGATTTCAACGGTTCATACGACAATATCAATCTACCGGCAGATTATGCCGTAGATGGATGTACTTCAACGACACGGTTCGCATGGGAATCATACATTACGACATTCGATGCATTTTCCGGATTTTTTAACTCATACTATTACAACAACTGGGTATACATCGACAACATACGGGTACAGATAGTAAAATAAGCAAACCGAAAATAAAAACCTTGGATGTTATGAAACTGATAAAAGCATCGATCCTGCTTCTGGCGCTCGGCGCCGCGGCGGGATGCAAAAAGACCGAAGCGCCGGCAGCCGATACGGGAAGCATTACCTTCGCCGTCGCGGCACAGCAGGAGGTTGCGGATGTCACCCGCAGCCAAATATCCGACATAACCACCCTGCCCGCGGCCGCAGATTTTACGCTCACGATCACCGACTCGAAAAAGCAGACGGTATGGAGCGGCAGCATGGGCGATATGACCGGCCCCTACTTCCTCACCACGGGCGACTACACCGTCGCCGCAGCGTACGGCTCGACAACGGCCGAGGGCTTCGACAAACCCTGCTTTACGGGCAGCCTGTCCTTCACCATAAACGGCGGCGACTCGAAAGAGGTCACCATACCCGTATCGCTGGCCAATACCATAGTGAAGGTGTCGTGCACAGACATGTTCAACAACTACTTCACCGACTACTCGTTCAAGATAACCACAGCCGCAGGCACGGAAATACCGTTTGCCAAAGGCGAGAGCCGCGGCGCCTTCATCGATGCGTTCAAGTTCACCATCGAGGGCACCCTCACCAATCAGGGCGGCACCAAACAGACCTTCAGCAAGACATACGACTCGGGCATCAACCCCGCAACGTGCTATACGGTGACCTTCGACGCCGCAACCGTGGGCGGTACGGCTGTCACCATAACCTTCAACGACACCACCGAGACCGTAGACCTCGGCGACATTGAACTCAACGATTAAATACAGTCCGGAAAAACAAGCCGATTATGAAAAAGATATTACTCATGACCGCGATCGTACTGGTCGCATGCGGTTCCTGCAAAAAGGAACAGTTCAACTACGGCGGCACCGACACCGCAACGGGAACACTCTCGTTCGACGGCTTCGGCATAGAGGTGTCGGACGAGACGCAGACGGTAAAGGCCGCCTCGACCCGCGCCGCGACAGACACATACGCCATATACGTAGACGACGAGGATGGCGTACGCCACCTCTCGACCACGTACGGCGAGATCCAGGGCAGCATACAACTGCCTGCAGGAAAATATACCCTGACGGCACAGTCGGCCACCACCATCCCCGACGCCGATTTCGAATGTCCGGTTTACGGAGCCTCGAAGGAGTTCACCATCGAGGCGGGCAAGACCACCCCTATAGGGACGCTCACCTGCCAGCTGCTGCAGTGCAAGGTGTCGGTGGGTTACAACGAGGACTTCCTCGCCATGGTTACGGGCGAATGCACCACCGCCGTTGAACTCACGGCCGGATCGCCCCTCGAGTACAAGATGACATATTCGGCCGATGAGGGCCCGAAATACGAGAAGCGTAACGGCTTCTTTGCCGTGAGCGGCACTACCCTCACGGTTACCTTCCGCGGCCAGATCGAGGGCAAGTCACAGCGCATGACCAAGATATTCACCGACATCGAGCCCCGCCAATGGCGCCAGATAACCTTCGTACAAAAGGTCACCGGTGAGGGTGACGCCACATTCGACATAACCATCTCGGACTATGTCGAGGACGAGACGCTTGATAACGACGTTACCGGCGACGAGACCATCATCGACAAGGACCCCAACGCCCCCACAGGCGACGGCGGCATAAAACTCGAGAGCACCTGCGGTTTCAACATCTCGCAGCCGATCACTGTACCCAAGGGAGAAGACGAGCCCTTCGTCCTGACGATGAAAGCCATCGTCCCCAACGGCGTAAGGAAATTCACCGTGGAGATCGAGTCTACGAATTCCTTATTCCCCGGCGCCGTGGCGGCAATCAACGACGGCGAAACCACGCTTGACCTTGTGAATCCGTCAAAGGGAGCGATAAATGTATTCACCACCATCCTGCCTTTCCCATACGGAGATGACGTAAAAGACAAGACCGAAATAGACTTCGATCTGAGTGCGGCCAAAGGCCCTCTTACAATCTACGCCGGATCACATACATTCAGAATGGTCGTTATCGACAACACCGGCTGCCGAAAAGAGATTCCTGTAACCCTTGTTGTAGAAGAATAATGGAGGATTGAAGATGAAAACGATATTGAAACTCATCATACCGCTGACTGCCGCCATAGCCTCGGCTGCATGCAGCAAATACGCCGACAACGATGCCGCCACGGGGGCCTTCTCCCTCCGCATCGTAGTACCGGACGGAACCGAACAACAATCGTCCGCAACTACGTCCACGCATGTCGCCACACGCGCCATGAGTCAGGACGAGCTGCTCAACACGGCCGCCATAAAGATATACAACGGTGATTTCACTGGCCTTATCCGCGAATTCGTCTACTCGGATATATCGGGCCCGATATATCTGCCGGCGGAGATCTACCGTATAGACATATACGCAGGCGAAGCCGCAAAGGCCCAACCCAAGACCGCCACGTTCGACCAGAAAAGCTATAAGGGTTCGCAGACGTTTACCGTAACGGCCGGTGTCACCACCCCCGTGCAGGTTACCGCCACGATAAACAACGCCATTACCGCCGTCAGTTTCGACCAGAGCATTGCCGCCACATTCTCCGACTACTCGTTCACGATAGGTCTCGACAAGGAGAATACGGCACAACAGCTCGTATACACGGCCGCCAACGCCGGTGCCGAGGGATATTTCATCGCCTCGGGATTCGAGCCCTCGCTCTATTGGACATTCAAGGGTACGCACGCCGACGGGTCGGGCGCATTCACCAAGAGTGGCGAGATCGCTGCCGTCGAGCAGGGCAAGAAGTACACGATGAAACTCAAGTATACGGAGCACAACGGTACGCTGTCGTTCGATCTGACGGTCGACACCTCGACCATAGACCGCGACGACCAGATCATCTTCGAGCCCGTATCGACAGGTCTGGCGGCATCAAGCATATATGAGATCTGGGCCGCCCACGCCACCGTCCATGCCGACGTGGACGAGACCGAATACGGAACGGAAAACATCTTCTTCGAGTATCGTCCTGCCGCATCGCAGGGCGAGTGGACCCGTACGGCAGCCACACGAGACTCGGAAGGCATGTACAGCGCCGAAATCACGGGGCTCATCCCCGCCACGGAGTACGAATACCGTCTGCTGGTACCCGACCCCTCGACAAAAGAACCCACGGTTACAGGCAGCACACTGAATTTCACCACCGAGGCGGCCCCTGCAATACCAAACGGCAGCTTCGAAACGGTAAGCAACGCTGATGACGAGAGTTGGATATCATTCTACGATCCAGATTCAGCGATAGAAGCCGACAGGACCAAATGGTGGGATTCGGGAAGTTCAGCATCGGCCGGCATGCTCGGAGCATCATACGCCATATGCTACAGCGATGCCGAGACATACAAGGACGGAACCCGTTCGGCCCGCCTGCAATCCAAAAAGGTCGATATGGTCGTTCTTAATAAACTTGCGGCCGGCAACCTTTTCAGCGGCGAATTTGCGGGGCTCGACGGTACGAACGGCAAAGTCAACTTCGGAAGGCCCTTTACGGGACGCCCCACGGCCCTGCGCTTCTGGGTCAAATACAAAGGAGGCAAAGTAGACTATGCCGGAGGCCCTGAAGGCAGCCAACTCACCACCTCGGACTTCGACAAGGGACAGGTAAAATTTGCACTCGGAACATGGAGTCACAGCAAGTACGGCGGTTCCGTATCATGCCCGATACAGGTAAATACATCAGATACCTCGACTTTCTGGCCAATCGAATCTATTGACGGCACCATAGCCTACAAGGATCTCATACTGCAGGGCGACGGCCAAGAAGGCGAGTGGCAGCAGGTAACGCTGACGCTCGACTACAAGGACGAGACTACCATACCCCAATACATCATAATCTCTGCTGCGGCTAGCATGTACGGAGACTACTTCGCCGGCAGCTCGTCGAGCCAGATGTGGCTCGACGGTATGGAGCTGATATACGAATAGACTACTCGGGGGCTGCGGCCCCCGAACAGCGCATTACGACAGATGTTACGACCGAAAATTTTTATACTTGCGATACTGCTCGCCGTCTTCGCCGCCGACGTCGCGGCCCAACGCTACGACCGAGGCTTCGAGCGCAACCCATCGACCTTCATCGAGAAGGGTACGTGGATGGTGGGCGGTACCGTCGCATACTCCACGCACCGCAACGACAACTACCGCTTCTTCATCATCGAGGACATAAACTCGAACGGTTACCGTTTCTCGTTGAGCCCCGTCTTCTGTTACATGGTGCGCGACAACATGGGTGTGGGCATGCGTTTCTCTTACGGGCGCAACCTGCTCAAGGTCGATACGGCGAGCATCAGCATCGACGAGATCAACGTCAACGTCAAGGATTACTACTCGCTCAGCCACGACTACTCGATGATAGCCATCTACCGCAACTATATCCCGCTCGGGGACTCGAAACGTTTCGCCCTCTATAACGAGATGCAGTTCTCTATCGGCGGCGGTCAGGCCAAGCTCATCGACGGCCACGGCACCAGCATCGCAGGAACATACGAGAAGACGAAGCTCGCCTCGATAGGTTTGAGCCCCGGCATGATAGCCTTCGTAAACGACCATATCGCCGTGGAGCTGAACGTCGGAATGCTCGGTCTGAAATACGCACAGACCGACCAGATACACAATCAGGTCGATACCGGCAGCCGCCGTGCCTCGCAGATAAATTTCAAGGTCAACATCCTCGCCATCGGGTTCGGTCTGGCCTATTACCTCTAACACGTTTCCGACCATGATAAAGAACTTAATCAAGGTATCACTCGCCGCCGCGGCCATCATGCTTTCGTGTACGGCCATGGGGCAAACGGACAAACGTGTCAGGCCGGCCAAGCCGGCGAAGGAGACCATCAAGCTCGGCGGCGAGATAAAGGATGAGAGCGACACCCTCAAACGCAAACACCGCAGGGGTCTGATGCAGCACCTCATAATACCCAAGGGTGAATGGCAGATCGGGGCACAGGTGTCGCACGTGAGCTTCTCGAGCAAGAACAGCGAGTACCTGCTCATAGTGCAGAACCTCGACGCCAACGGGTCGATCACCCAAGTGGCACCCTATGTAGCCTACTCTTACCGCGACAACCGTTCGATAGGAATCAAACTGCAATACTCGGCGGCGAACGGCAGCATACGGGAAGGGAACCTCGACTTCCTGAGCGACGACCTCAGCTTCAACGTCGAGAACATCGAGGCCAACATGAGTTCGTTCCAGACGGCCGTATACCACCGTTCGTACATCGGTCTGGACGACCGCGGGCGCATTGGCCTATTCAACGACATCTCGCTCTCGTACACCAACAGCAAGACCATCTTCACCTACAACACCGAGACGGCCGACACGCACACGCGCACCAACCAGCTGAAACTGAGCCTGCACCCGGGTATCGTCGTCTTCGCCATGAACAACGTCAGCACACACGTCTCGATGGGTATAGGCGGCGTCTCGTTCAACAACACCAAGTACATCAAGGCCGGCGAGGTGATCGGTACGCGCAACTATTCGCAGGCCAAGTTCAAGCTCAACGTCCTCGACATAAACATCGGCATCACCATACACCTATAACAAGGCAAGCATGAGGAGATTCATCACATATATGCTGCTCGCGGCCTTCGCCGGCGGCTGTATCAAGAACGACATACCGCTGCCCGTCGTCGTACCACGCATCACGGCAATGGATGTCGAGGGTGCCACGGCCGTGAACATAGACTCCGAACGTAACAAAGTGACCATAACCCTCGACGAGACAACGGACATACGCAACGTCAACATACGCAGCATAACCTTCTCGGATGAGCGTACCCGCTCCTCGTGGGACATCACCGGAGGCCAAGACCTCTCGAAGCCCATCGCCGTAACGCTCACAATATATCAGGACTACGTATGGACCATAACGGCCGAGCAGCCCGTAGAACGATACTTCACCGTAAACGGGCAGGTCGGCAGCAGCCGGATCGACACGGCCAACCGCCGCGCCGTAGCCTATGTCAACGCCTCGACGGACCTTGCCGACGTGACGGTCACGTCACTGAAGCTCGGCCCCAAGGATATAACCTCGTATACGCCGGACATGGCGCAACTGACCGATTTCACGGACAAGGTGGAGGTAACGGCCGCGTACCACGACATAAAGGAGGTATGGAGCCTCTATGTCGAGAAGACGGAGACCGTGGTCGAGATGGTGTCGGTGGATGCATGGACCGGTGTGGTATGGCTCAAGGCCTCGGGCGTGGCCGACCGCAACAACGGATTCCGTTACCGTGCCGCAGGCGCTGCGGAGTGGACCGACGTAAGCGGAGACGCCCTCACCGTCGACGGCGGCACATTCTCGGCATGCGTCGAGGGGCTGCAGCCGCTCACCCGGTACGAGTGCTGCGCATACAGCGGCGATGACACCACCGCCGTCACGACCTTCGAGACCGAGGCGGCGATACAGATGCCCAACTCGGGCTTCGAAACCATCAGCAACGCCGAGTCGTCGAAATACTACTCCTTCTTCGACCCGTCGTCTTCGATAACGGCCCTGCAGACCAAATGGTGGGACAGCGGGAACAAGGGCTCCACGACCGTGGGCCCGAGCTACGCCATCACCATGCCCGACGCTGTAGACAAGCAGGAGGGCCAATACTCGGTCAAGATGCAGTCGCAGTACGTGATAATAAAGTTCGCCGCGGGCAACATCTTCTTGGGAGAGTTCGACCGTATCATAGGCACCTCGGGCGGCGTGGTCAACTTCGGCCGCCCCTTCACCCTGCGGCCGCGCAAGCTGTCGTTATGGCTCAAATACGAGAACGGGCCCATCGACCGCCTCAACGGCGCCCCCGACAATGACCCCGTAAAGATAGGCGACATGGACCGCTGCCAAGTGTTCGTCGCCCTCGGCGATTGGGATTACCACATATACGGCGGCACGCCCGAGTGCCCCGTACAGGTAAACACGAACGACCGCACCACCTTCTTCAAACCCGACTCGGACGCCGTGATCGGCTACGGCGCATACGTCAGCGACAAGGCTACGGACGGCTGGATAAAGGTGGAGATACCTATCGAATACCGCTCGACCTCGCGCAAGCCTACGCACATCATAGTGTCGTGCGCCGCGAGCATGCTGGGAGACTATTTCACCGGCAGTACGCAGAGTACGCTTTGGGTAGACGGCATGCAACTCGAATATTGACGATGAAACAAACAGCCCTGCTCATCGCAGCGACTATGGTCATGGCCGTTGCGGCGTCGTGTAGTAAACGCACGGCCGCCTACATGGCCGAACGACGCATAGATTCATTGCTGCATGACGTCCCGGCCCGGGTGGGAGTATACGCACAATGCGAAGGCATGACAATAGCCTGCCGCGCCGACGAGACGTTCCCCATGCTGAGCACCTTCAAGGTACCCGTAGCAATAGCCGCCTTGCGGCGTATGGAGAGAGAAGGGACAACTCCTGATCAACGCATAGACATAACAGCGGCGCAACTGCTGCCAGACACATACTCGCCCATGCGCGAGCGCCACCCCGACGGATGGGAGGGCGCGACGCTTGATTCCCTGTTCTCATACGCCATATCGCTGAGCGACAACAACGCCTGCGACATACTGATCGGCTATGCAGGCGGCACGGGCAGTATCGCCCGCAGTATGGAAGAGGCCGGAATGGGTCCCATGACCATAGCGGCAACGGAAGAGGAGATGCACCGCACGACCGACAACCAGCGCATTAACGTCTGTACTCCCCGCGCGGCAGCACACCTGCTCAAACGACTCTCGAAAGGGGAACTGCTCTCGGAGACAAACACCGAGGCCCTGATAGGCCACATGATCCGGACAGAGACGGGGCCCGACAAGTTGCGCGCAGGCGTGCCGCAGCATATAACCGTAGCGCACAAGACCGGCTCGTCGGACCGCACGCCGCAGGGGGTGAAGATCGCCGACAACGACATGGGCATGGTCATGCTGCCCGACGGCCGCCGATACGCCATCGCGGTATTCGTTTCCGACTCTCACCTCGACGACAAGGGTAACGCCGCCCTCATAGCCGCCGTCTCGCGTATCGTATACGAGACCTTTGCCAAGCCGCCCAAAGGGGAATGACACTGCGCCGAGAGGAGATATTATATACCGCACTCATTATCCCTAAACGGCGAACATTAACGAAAAACGGGCCACACGCCATCGCCGGCAGACGGTCTTATTGAGCCTGTAAGGGAGGAAAAAAGGGGTAATGATGCCAAAATTGGTTGGTGGCATATTAGCTCAAATGACCAGAATTGTACTATTCTGGTCATTTGCTTTTCTTAATAATACCATCATTGCTATTCAGGAAAAGATATCACTTTACAAAGTCCTTAAAATGTTGTTCCGAGAGTCCGCGATGGATTCTTAAATTGTCTTTCAAGTGACCGAAGAACGACTCAATAGAGTTTGAGGATTTAGGTATATTAGGGTGTCGCGTGTATGAAAACAGATCGGGGATGGCACGCTTGATATGCGAGACACTTCGATGCAGCATCTTATGCGTAAACCACCATCTTCCCGACAGCTCATCTACAGTT
>CASFQF010000028.1 GCA_949296635.1 uncultured Alistipes sp.
CGCCGTCGCCGCCCACATAGCGGCCGTCGACGTCGGCAAAGAGCCGCGGGTCGATCATCGTATGATACAGCGCAGTATAAAATACGGCCTTCTCGTCGTCGCTGCCGCCCTCGACACGGACGCGCCCCAACGCCCCGTTCCATGAGGCGTAGGCCTCCTGCGCCACCTCGTCGAACGACTTGTCGGCGATCTCGGCCTCGAAGTTGCGCCGAGCGCCCTCGGCATCGACGAACGATATGCCCACCTTGAGCGTCACCTCCTCACCGGCACCGGCGGCAAACTCGCTGTAAAAGCCCAAATGCTTGCCCTCCATGCTGCGGCAGCCTTCATACACGGGGGCCTCGGACACGCGCTCGAGATATGGTGTGCTCACCACCTCCTCGCGCCTGCGCACCCAGTCGTCGGGGATGTCGGCGCTCCAGACGCCGTACCGCTCCAGCGGACGGCTGAACCGCGCATGGAAGTATAGCGTATAATCGACATTGCCGTCGCCGTTGCCCCAGCCGCCCGTCTGCGGCGTGCAGTGGATCCATCCCTCGATGGTGTTATCGTCGACCACCTCCACGTACTGCCGCTCGGCCGTACCGCCCACGCGCCGCGCAAGGTCTATCTGTATGCGTGCCGTGTCGCTCTCGGGAAAGGTGAAACGCAGGATACCGCAGTGCGGCGTGGCGGAGCTCTCGGCCTCGATGCCGTAGTCCGTAAGGTGCACGCCGTAGTAACCCGCACGGGCCCGCTCCGACGCCTTGTCGTAATGCGAACGGTAGCCGTCGACCGAGCCGTCCTCCTTGCCTGCAATCTTGCGCAGCGGGCCCGTCGTCGGCATGACGAGGAAATTGCCCAGATCGCCGTACCACCCCACGCCGCTCATCTGCGTGAAGGCGAAGCCCTCGATCGTCGTATGCTCGTAACTGTATCCCGAACCGTTGTCACCGCCGGTGATGGTGTTGGGGCTTACCTGCACCATGCCGAACGGTGTCGCCGCTCCCGGGAAAGTCTTGCCCAGACCGTGATATGCTCCGGCCGCGTCGATATTCGTGCTCGCCCCGATAAACGGATTCACATACTGCGCGACGTCGCACCCTGCGCCGCCGCATGCGGCAAATACCGCAGCCGAGATCCCCGCCGCGAGGAGCGCCGCCGCCCTAATGACAGAATATTTCATATCTTTCCAATATTTATGACATGTACCATAATCCCTCTCCGGCATGTACACGGACCCGTCCGTACGCTGCCGCACGACAAATATACGCAAAGCCGGCCGGAGAATGAAATGCAGGGGCCTGTTTCGGATATTTTTCATCCCGCACCGCTGCCGTTCACGTCTTCCGGCCGGCCAAAGGCATCGCCCTAAACTTTATTCGCGAGATTATAGATTTTTACCGATTTCTTTACTATCTTTGTTAGACCGTTCGTGCAAACGGTACACGACCTGCAAATGATTAAGGAACTTGCCGCCGTAGCTGTCGGCGGGGCCTTGGGCTCCGCGGCGCGGTATTTGATCTCATACGCATGGCTCGCGGGCCTCACGCTCGGAGGGCTGCCCGCAGGCACCTTCACGGTGAACGTCGCGGGGTCGATGCTCATAGGCTTCTTGGCCGAGACGCTCAATTCGTCGATGGCCGTATGGCTGTTGTGCGTAGGTTTCTGCGGCGGGTTCACCACCTTTTCCACCTTTTCGGCCGACTTCATACGGCTCGTAAAGGCGGGAAACACCACAGGCGCCGTCATCTATGCCGCCGTCACTGTGGCCCTATGCGCGCTTGGCACCATAGCGGGCGCCAAAATAGCTGCGACGCTCCGATAACCAACCGGCCGGGTGGATCTCACGAGGGGCAAAGGGTGCAAAGAGGCAAGAGGTAAGGAGAGAGGAGAGAGGTGAGAGGTGAGAGGTGAGAGGTGAGAGGTGAGTGGTGAGTGGTGAAAGGTGAGAGGTGAAAGAGGCACACGGCTGGTGACACAGGCGGCAGGCGGCACACCGGACATGTCAGAAGTGGCAGGCGGCATACCCAACTATGGTAGAGGTAGAGGTAGAGGTAGAGGCAGCGGCGGCAGCGGAAGCAACAGGCGGCAGGCGGCACACCGGACACTTGTGGCGGCAGGCGTAAAACAAAGAAAATTACCAAAAAACGAAAAATACGATGATTGTACTTGTACTCAATTGCGGAAGTTCGTCGATCAAGTATCAGTTGATCGACATCGACAGCAACAGCAGCGCGCTTTTGGCCAAAGGCCTCGTCGAGCGCATCGGTCTGCCCGAAGGCGACCTGACACATAAGCCCACGGGCAAGGATAAGTATGAGCTCCACATGCCCATACCCGACCACACCACGGGCATAAGCCTCGTGCTGAAGGCCCTGACCGACCCGCAGCACGGCGTCATAAAGGAGCTCTCGCAGATCAAGGCCGTAGGCCACCGCGTGGCACACGGCGGCGAATATTTCAAGGGCAGCTGCATCGTCGACGAGCAGGCCAAGGAGCATATCCGTTCGCTCTTCGACATAGCGCCGCTGCACAACCCAGCCAACCTCGAGGGTGTGCTCTCGATCGAGAAGGTGCTGCCGGGCGTGCCGCAGGTGACCGTCTTCGACACGTCGTTCCACCAGACCATCCCCGCGACCAATTACCTCTATGCCCTGCCGCTGGAGTATTACGAAAAGTACCGCGTGCGCAAGTACGGCTTCCACGGCACCAGCCACAAGTATGTGGCCAAGGTGGGTGCCGAGCTGACCGGCATAGACTTCCACAACTCGAAGATCATCACCTGCCACATAGGCAACGGCGGCTCGGTGACGGCAATCCTCAACGGCAAGTCGTACGACACGTCGATGGGATTCTCGCCCCTCGACGGCCTCGTCATGGGTACGCGCTGCGGCAACGTCGACGCCAGCGCCATCACCTTCATCGGCGAGAAGGAGGGCATGAGCTTCTCGGAACTCAACGCCATGATGAACAAGCGTTCGGGCGTGTTGGGCCTCACCGGCATCTCGAGCGACATGCGCGACATAGACGCGGCCTATGAGGCCGGCAACGAGCAGGCAATCATCGCCCGTGACATGTACTACACGCGCGTCAAGAAGTTCGTGGGCGAGTATGCCGCAGAGATGGGCGGCGTCGACCTGCTGATCTTCACGGGCGGCGTAGGCGAGAACTCGTACGAGCTGCGCAGCTGGGTATGCTCGGGCATGGAGTTCATGGGCATACGCATCGACGAGACCGTAAACCGCGCCTCGCGCGGCGTCGACGCCATCCTCTCGACGGCCGACTCGCGCGTAAAGGTAGCCACCATCGCCACAAACGAGGAGCTGGTCATCGCCACCGACACCTACGAGCTTACGAAAGACCTGAAATAACAACCACACGACACCAAAAACACAAACGATATGATAAAGCATCTTGATGAACTGGTAACGGCCGCAGCAGCACGGGGACGCAAACGTCTCGCCGTAGCCTACGGTCAGGATACGCACACGATCGAGGCCGTCTACAATGCATGGAAGGAGGGTCTTGTCGAGGCGACGCTCTTCGGCGACAAGGCCACCATCGAGCAGGCCTGCCGCGAACTGCAGATCGACCCCAACATATTCAAGATCGTCGACGAATCGAACGATGTGGCATGCGTCACGCTCGCCGTACAGGCTGTCGTTAACGGCCGTGCCGACGTGCTGATGAAGGGCCTCGTGTCGACCGACAAGTATATGCGCGGCATCCTCAACAAGGATGCGGGCCTCTTCCCGCCCAAGGGCGTGTTGAGCCACGTGGCCGTGATCGAGATGCCGGGCCGCGACCGCCTGCTCTCGGTATCGGACGTTGCGGTCATTCCGCTGCCCGACTTCAAGCAGAAGACCATCCTGATAGGCTATCTGGCCAAGACGGCCAAGCTGCTGGGCATAGACTGTCCGAAGATCGCCTGCATCGCCCCGTCGGAGCAGCTGCTGCCGTCGGTGGTATCCTCTACCGAGGGTGCCATTCTGGCCAAGATGGGCGACCGCGGGCAGTTGGGAAACGTCATCGTCGACGGCCCGCTGTCGCTCGACGTAGCCCTCTACAAGGAGGTGGCCGAGCACAAGAAGGTGAAGGGCTCGAGCGTCGCGGGCGACCCCGACTGCCTGCTCTTCCCCAACATCGAGTCGGCAAACGTCTTCTTCAAGGCGGCCTCGCACTTCGCCGGCGCGGAACTCGCCGCGATGGTTATGGGCACGAAGGTGCCGTGCGTGCTCACCTCGCGCGGCGATACGGCCCTCACAAAGAAGTATTCGATAGCGCTCGCCTGTCTGGCCGCACGATAACCGACCGACACCGAGACAACGTATGGCGATAAACTTCACGCGGGTAACGAAGGACCCAAGAGAGGAGAAAGATGCCCTCATCTTCTCTACCGAGTTGTTGCAGACGTATACCATTCTGGCGATAAATACGGGTTCGACCTCCACCAAGATGGCAGTCTACCGCAACCGTACGCCCGCGGTGGAGTTATGCGTCACACACCGCACCGACGAAATCGAACGTTTCGAGACCCTCACCGACCAGCTCGAATGGCGGAAGGGCATCATACTATCGACGCTTGCCGACAACGGCATAGACCTTCGGACCTTCTCGGCCGTAATCGGCCGCGGGGGTCTGTTGCGTCCCATCGAGAGCGGCGTATACGAAGTCAACGACCTGATGATCGACGAACTGCGCCACTGCACGCCGCAGCACGCCTCCAACCTGAGCGCCATCATCGCCGCCCAGATCGCCGAGATATGCGGTGTGAAGGCGTACATAGCCGACCCCGTCGTCGTGGACGAACGCATCGAGATAGCCAAGATGTGCGGCGTAAAGGAGATCCGCCGCCGTTCGGTCTTCCACGCCCTGAACCAGAAGGCCACGGCACGCATCTATGCCGAGCGCGTGGGACGTCCGTATGAGGAGCTGAACCTCGTGGTGGCGCACATGGGCGGCGGCATATCGGTGGCGGCGCACCGCAAGGGGCGTGTCATCGACGTGAACAACGCCCTCGACGGCGAAGGGCCCGTGGCGCCGGAACGTGCCGGCACCGTACCTGCGGGCGACCTTGTCGACCTCTGCTACTCGGGACGTTACACACACGAGGAGGCCCGCCACCTCATAGTGGGGCATGCCGGTCTTGTAGCACTTGCGGGGACCAACTCCGTACGCGAACTCGACAACCGTGCCGCCACGGGCGACAGCGACGCCGCAAAGGCGCTCGAATTGATGAGCTTCACCATCGTGAAGAACATCGGGCAGATGGCGGCCGTGCTGCGCGGCGAGGTCGACGCCGTAATCCTCACGGGAGGCATCGCGCGCTGCAGCCGCGTCACGGACTACATCACGCGCCACTGCCGCTTCATCGCCCCGATAGAGATATTCCCGGGCGAGAACGAACTGCAGGCTTTGGCGCTCAATGCGCTGCGGGTGCTGCAACACCAGACCGAAGCCAAAATTTACGAATGACAATGCAGAAAAAGATACTCATACTCAACGGCCCGAACCTCAACCTGCAAGGTACGCGCGACGTGGCCACCTACGGCACCACCACCTTCGACGAATATATCGCGCAGCTGCGCAGCCGTTTCGAAGGACGCGCCGAATTCGACTACTTCCAATCGAATATCGAGGGCGAGCTTATCAACGCCATCCACGGCAGCGTCGGCCGCTACGACGGCATCGTCCTGAACGCCGGAGGATATACCCATACCTCCGTAGCGCTGCGCGACGCCATCTCGGCCGTTGCGACCCCCGTCGTGGAGGTACACATCTCGTCGATCCTCGCACGCGAGGAGTTCCGCCACACGTCGACGATAGCACCCGTCGCCAAGGGCTCGATCATGGGATTCGGACTCGACTCGTACCGTCTGGGCGTAGAGGCGCTGTTGGGATAACCCCGATTAGGCCATGTACCCCAACCGACAGTTGAGCGAGCGCGTCGCCTCGGGCGTGGCGTGGAGTTTCGCGGAGAAGACAGGCTCCATGCTGCTGCAGATGGTGGTCAGTATCGTCGTGGCCAACCAGCTCGCGCCGATGGATTTCGCCGTGATGGCCGTGCTCACGGTCTTCACCGCGCTGGCGCAGGTGGTCGTCGACAGCGGTTTCTCACAGACGCTCATACGCAAGGCCTCGCCCACACAAGGAGAATACAAGGCCGTCTTCCGCTTCAACATCCTCACGTCGCTGGGGCTTTACGCCCTGCTCACGGCCGCGGCCCCAGCCGTAGCCCGTTACTACGGCTGGCCCGAAATTGCGGGTGTCGCCCCCGTGCTCTACCTGCTGCTGCCGCTCAATGCCCTCTGCGTCATACAGAACACCATCATGGTACGCGAGTTCCGCTTCGCGCAGCTCTCGACCATAACTTTCCTGTCATCGCTCATAAGCGGCATCACGGCCATAGCCTTGGCCGTAGCGGGATGCGGCGTCTGGAGCCTCGCGGCACAGCGCGTGGTGATGATGGCCTCCAAGGCGGCGATGCTGTGGCTGCGGAGCCCGTGGCGCCCGCGCGGCGTGCGCGCCTCGTCGCTGCGGGAGATGGCGCCATACAGCCTGCGGCTGATGTCCACAGATCTGGTCACGTCGCTATACAACAACGTGGCGCAGCTCTTCATCGGCAAGATATACTCTGGCGACGCACTCGGATATTACAACCAAGCGCAGAAACTCAAGGACATGCCCGTGACGTCGGCCATGCAGTCGATACAGAGCGTCACCTTCCCCGCGCTGGCAAAGATCGCGGACGAAAGGGAGAAGTTCGCCGAAGGCTACCGCCGCGTGGTGATGGTGACGGCATTCGTCATATTCCCCGTCATGGCCGGCCTCATTGCCACGGCCGACGACATATACACGCTGCTGCTCAAACCCGAGTGGCACCCTGCCGTACCCTATTTCCGCATACTGTGCGTGGCAGGGCTGTTCTATCCTGTTGCCGCTGTTGCATACAATGTCCTCAAGGCGCGCAGCGACGGAGCCATAATCCTGCGTCTGGAGATCATAAAGAAGATCCTGATGACCGTCATCCTCGCCGTCACCATACCGATGAGCGTACGGGCCGTGGCATGGGGCATGGCCGCAGCCGCGGCCTGCGACTTTGCGGCCAATACTCTGGCGGCACGGCGCTACACCGCCCTGACGCTGCGGCGCCTCGTGCGGGCGCTGCTTCCCGCCGCCGCAACGACGGCAGTGATGTACGGAGCGGTCATGCTTCTCGGTGAATGGACGGCCGGATGGCACGTCGCGGCACGCCTCGCGGCCAAGATCGCCGCCGGTGCGGCGGTATATGCCGCCGTTGCCGCCGCCGCCCGCCTCGAAGCCATGCGCGAGGTGGTGCATATCGCGCGCGACCTTACGCATCACACAAAATAATAACTCCTCCACACGAATACAAAAGCAAAGGAGAGGGCCGAAACCCTCTCCTTTCATACTGCGCAACACCTCTAAAAGTGCACGAACCCGTGCCAATCGGGATGTATCTCCACTCCCCGTTCGATCCACCGTATGCCCGGCTCCGAGGCGACGGTACGTCCCACACGGTAGAGTTCCCGTCCGAACTCTGCCCGGAAATCGCGCTGCAAGGCCCCTGCCCCCTCCGGTGCCGCCGTAAGCAGCAGTTTGTAATCCTCGCCCCCGCACACGGCGGCACGGACGCCGCCCCCGACGGCGGGGATCTTTTCGACGTCGATCTCGGCGCCGCAAGACGAAGCCCGCAATATATGCAACAGGTCGGAGGCCAAGCCGTCCGACAGGTCCATCATGGCATGCACCTCCGCGCGGCCGCCCAGCCACACGCCTTCGGCCGTCTGCGCCTCGGGATTGCGGTGTATGGCGGCATACGGCGTGTCCGTACGCCCCGCAAGAATATCCGCAAGGCCCAATGCGGAGGCGCCCAACTCCCCCGCAACGAATATCGCATCCCCCGCGCGTGCCGCCGAGCGGCGTTTTACGTGCGAGGCGGCGCCGCGGCCTATAGCCACGACGTTGATCGCTATGCCATGCTCCGACGATGTGGTATCGCCTCCGACAAGGGCCACGCCCTCGCGGTGCGACAACTCCGAGTAACCCTCGATGAAACCGCGCGCCCACTCATCCTCCGTGCCGCGCGGCAGCGCCACAGACAGGAGCGTCGCCACGGGCCGCAAACCCATCGCCGCCACGTCGCTCAGGTTCACCGCGAGGGCCTTGCGCCCCAGCTCCTGCGGCGCAGCCGCATCACGGAGAAAGTGCACCCCTTCGACCAGCATATCGGTCGTGAGGGCAATGACCTCACCACCGCCGACGGGCAGCACGGTGCAGTCGTCGCCTATGGCCTCCCAGCCGTGGCGGTCGGCGTCGGCAAAAAGTCGCGCCGCAAACTCTATGAGTCCGAACTCGGTCATCGCCGTGCGCGTTACTCCTCCATAAGGCGCCGCTCGGCCTCATCGGCCGCCGCCGTATCGAACTTGTTGCGCGCAAACTTGCGCCCGATGGCATCGAGGCAGAGGTTGCCGATGCTCCCCTCGTGCGTATGGTGCAGCTCGCGGCCGTCGTGCTCGTATGTCCCCTGCTGCACGCGCATGCCCACCTCGCGGTAGGCGTCGCGGAAGGGGACACCCCGTGCCACGGCATCGTTGACGTCCTCCACCGTAAAGAGATACTTGTATTTCTCGTCGCTCAGTATGTCGCGGTTTACCTGCATCTGCTCGATGCCCATGCGCGCCATCTTCAGGCAGTCGGCAATCTCGCCGAAGGCGGGGACATATATCTCCTTCGTAAGCTGCATGTCGCGGAAGTATCCCGACGGCAGATTGGTCGATATGAGCGTCACCTCCATCGGCTGCGCCTGCATACGGTTGCAGCGGGCGCGGATCAGCTCGAAAATGTCCGGGTTCTTCTTGTGCGGCATTATGCTCGAACCCGTAGTGAAGGCGTCGGGCAGGCGCACGAACCCGAAATTGGCACACGAATAGAGGCATACGTCCTGTGCCAGCCTGCCCACGGTCGCCGCAACGGCCGCAATGGCCGTAAGTACGGTGCGCTCGGTCTTGCCGCGCTGCATCTGCGCATAGATCGAGTTGTAGGCCAGATCGTCGAAGCCCAGCAGGCGCGTGGTCATCGTACGGTCCAGCGGCACCGACGACCCGTAACCGGCGCCCGAACCCAACGGGTTGGTATTCACCAGCGCATAGGCCGCCCGCAGCTGCAGCAGGTCGTCCGCCAGAGCCTCGGCATAGGCGCTGAGCCACAGGCCGAACGACGAAGGCATGGCGATCTGCATATGCGTATATCCGGGCATCAGCACATCGCGGTACTCTTCCGCCTTGGCGAGCAGGGTATTGAACAACGCCTCCACATCACGCTGCAGCGCCGCCAGCGCCGCACGCGAGAAGAGCTTGATGTCGACCATCACCTGATCGTTGCGCGAGCGCCCCGTGTGGATCCTCTTGCCCGCGTCGCCGCACATCTCCGTGAGCATGAACTCCACCTGCGAATGGACATCCTCGACACCCTCCTCGATACGGAACTCGCCGCGGCGGACCTTGCCGTAGATCTCGCGCAGGCCCTTTTCCAGCGCCGCGCGGTCATCGTCCGAGATGAGCCCTATCGAGTTGAGCATCTTCATGTGGGCCATGTTGCCCAGCACGTCGGCCTCGGCCAGATACATGTCCAGCTCGCGGTCGCGCCCCACGGTAAACCGCTCGACGAAAGAGTCGATGTCGTATCCCTTATCCCAAAGTTTCATAGCTGTATATCGTTTCGTTCATATTTTCGATTACCCTGCGCCACTGCCGGCCAGCCGCACCATGCGCATCCGGACTTTGCCGCCCCCTCCCATAACAACGCCGCAGGTCGGGCCCGCGGCGTTAAAATTAATCAAATTATTCCGACAGAACAAGTCCGTCCATCATCGACACGTATATTCCTATCGCCTCCCCGATCTCCGAAAGATATATATATTCGTCGGCCGTGTGCGAGCGGGCGCTGTCGCCGGGGCCCACCTTCACCGTAGCAAAGGGCATCACCGCCTGATTCGACAGCGTGGGCGACCCGAACGGTTTGCGCCCCAGCGCCGCAAGCCGCCGCACCGCAGGGTGCGACACGTCTATCGAAGACGAAGAGAGGTGCGTCGAGCGCGGCACCACATCGCACGCCACGCTCCGGCGTATCTCCTCCAGCAGCTCCTCGTTCCGGTAACACTCGTTCGGACGCACGTCGACCATGAAGCGGCACTCGGCCGGCACCACGTTGTGCTGCGTACCCGCCTGAATCCCCGTCACGGTCATCTTGACGGGTCCCAGCAGCGGCGACACCCGTTCGAAACGGTGCGTACGGAACCACTCCATGTCGGGCAGGGCCCTGTATATGGCATTGTCGCCCTCGTCGCGCGCCGCGTGCCCCGCACGGCCGTGCGCCGTACAGTCCAGCACCATAAGGCCCTTCTCCGCCACGGCGGGATGCATCCCCGTAGGTTCGCCCACAACGCCGAAGTCGATCCGTCCCAGCTCCGCGAGTACAGCCCGCACGCCTCCGGCGCCCGTGACCTCCTCCTCGGCCGAAGCCAAATATATCATGTTATACGGCTGCGGCCGCTGCGCCAAGGCGTCGAACGCCGCCAGCAATGACACCACGCTGCCGCCCGTATCGTTGCTCCCGAGGCCGTAGAGACGTCCATCCTCGATGCGCGCATCGTAGGGGTCGCGGCTCCACGACGTCGAGGGACGCACCGTGTCTATATGCGCATCGAGCAGTACCGTGGGCTTCGACCCGTCGCAGGGTGCCGCCGCGGCCCACACGTTGTTGCCCTTGCGACAGGGCGCATAGCCCAGACGCGACAGCTCCGCCTCCATGATGTCGGCGGCGGCCGCCTCCCCGCGGCTCGGCGAGGGGGTCGCTATAAGGCGCCGCAAAAGCGCCACCGCAGAGTCGAAATCTATACACGCCATATCAAGCCGCTTATGCCGTTACCACCGTCCCGCCCGCAAGGTCGCGCGGCGAGGTTATGCGCACCGAACGCACACCCGCCGAGATGGTCTTGTAGGCATTGTCTATCTTCGGGATCATGCCCGAATGTATCTTCTCCCCGGCACGCAGTGCGGCATAGGTCTCGGGCGTAATGCGCGCTATGAGCGACGTCTCGTCGTCGACATCGAGCAGCACGCCCGCCTTGTCGAGCGTGAAGACCAGCTCCACGTCATACCGCGCCGCCAGCGCCGACGCGACGGCCGACGCTACACTGTCGGCGTTGGTATTGAGCAGTTCTCCCTCCGCCGAGCAGGTTATGGGCGAAATGACGGGCGTAACGCCCGCATCAAGCAGCATGACCAGCACATCGGCCCGCACGCTGTCCACATCCCCCACATATCCCCAATCTATCTCTCCCACGGCACGGCGGTGCGACACCACCACGCCCATGTCGCAGCCCGAGAGGCCGCAGGCATCGACACCGCGCGCCTGCAGTGCCGCCACGACACGCTTGTTCGCCAGACCGGCATACGCCATGACCGCTATGTCGAGCGTCGCGGCATCGGTTATGCGGCGTCCTTCGTGCATCTTCACCTCCACACCCAGCTTCTCGGCCAAGCGGGAGCCCATGACGCCGCCGCCATGCACCAGCACGAACGCCTCATCGAGCGACACCAACTCGTCGCACAGCGACGCCAGCACCTCTTCGTTCTCGATCAGCTTGCCGCCGATCTTTATAACCTTTATACTCTTCATCCGAATAGTTCTTTTTTAACGGCGGAACGGGCATGACACCCTCAAACGCCATTCTGCGGAGGCCGCCCCTCGGCGCGTCGTCTCCCGACGCCCTGCATGCCCTCGGCGGGCCGCTCCAGCCCTACATTCCCATCTCGGCGGCCGTGGCGCGGAACGCCTCGGCGAAACGCTCCACCTCACGCTCGCCTATCATCAATGGCGGCAGCAGGCGCAGCGTGTTCTTGCCGCTGTATCCCGTCATGATACGGTGCCGCGTCATGAGCACCTTGCGGAAGTCGGCCTGCGGAACCGACAGATCCACACCGATCATAAGGCCGCGGCCGCGTATGTCCAGCACGCCGCCGACATCCTTTATGGCCTCCACGATCTTGCCGCCCATCACGCGGGCATTCTCCACGAGGTTCTCGTCCTTGACCACGTCGGCCACGGCAATGGCCGCCGCACAGGCCAGATGGCTGCCGCCGAAGGTGGTGCCGAGCATACCCGTACGTGCAGGCACCGCGGGCGAGATCATGATGGCGCCGATCGGGAAACCGTTGCCGATACCCTTGGCCATAGATATGATGTCGGGGCGTACTCCCGCCCACTGGTGGGCGAAGAAACGGCCGCTGCGGCCATACCCCGACTGTATCTCGTCGAGGATCATCATCGTACCCGTCGCGTCGCACTCCTCGCGCACGGCGCGCAGGAAGTCGTCCGACGCGACACGTATGCCGCCCACGCCTTGGATACCCTCCACAATGACGGCGGCATAAGCGCCGCTGCGCAGTTCGGCCCGCATGGCCCCGATGTCATTCAGCGGCGTAAAGGTCACCTTGTCGGTGCGGTTCACGGGGGCCTGTATCGCAGGGTTGTCCGTCACGGCCACGGCCATGCTCGTACGGCCGTGGAAGGCGCCGCACATGGCAAGCACGCGCTCGCGCCCCGTCGTGAACGACGCCAGCTTCAAGGCGTTCTCATTGGCCTCGGCGCCGCTGTTGCAGAGGAAGAGCGAGTAATCGTCATAACCCGAAAGTTCGCCCAGCTTGTGAGCCAGCTCGTGTTGCAGCGTGTTGATTACGGCATTCGAATAGAAGCCGATCTTCGACAGCTGCGATGAGATCATCTCAACATAGTGCGGATGCGTATGTCCGATCGAGATGACGGCATGGCCGCCGTAGAAATCGAGGTACTCCACACCGTTGCGGTCCCACAGATATGCTCCTTGGGCCTTTACCGGCTCCATGTCGAGCAGCGAATATACATTGAACAGTTCCATAATTTTCTTTTTTTTGTTTGACCGGAAATCGGTCCCGTTGCACCCCCGACGCCTTTTATACTGTTTATACTGTGCGGCCGCACATATCTCTTCCGCCGCTGCCGCCTCCCGTCAGAAGAAGTTGGCCTTCAGGCGCAGCCCCTCGGTCTCGTCGAGACCGAACATGAGGTTCATGTTCTGCACGGCCTGACCCGACGCACCCTTCAGGAGGTTGTCCACTACCGACGTCACCAGAAGTTTGCGGCCCGACATCTGCAGCGACAGGAAACAGTAGTTCGTATTGACCACCTGCTTCATATATACGGGCTTGCCGCTCACGCAGACAAAAGGATGCGGCTCATAGTATTCCCTGAATATCGAGGCGACATGTTCCGCCTCGGCATCCAGACGCACCACCACGTCGCTCATGATGCCGCGCGTATGGCACCCGCGCACCGGCACGAAGGCTATGTCGGTCGCAGGAGACCCGCCTGCCGCCGCAACAGTCTCGCCGATCTCGCCCAGATGCTGGTGCGTGAAGACCTTGTAGTTCGAGAGGTTCGAGGCACGGTTGCTGAAATGGGTGTCGGGCGTAGGTTTCTGCCCCGCCCCCGTCGAGCCGGTAATGCCGACAACGGTCACCTCCCCGGGCAGCAGCCCCGCAGCCGCCAGCGGCAGCAGCGCCAGATTGATCGAGGTGGCGAAGCACCCGGGGTTGGCCACACAGCGGCTCGCGCGTATACGCTCGCGGTTGAGCTCCGGCGCACCGTAGACGAACTCGCCCGCATCGGCCTTCAGCCGGAAATCGTTGCTCAGGTCTATGATTTTGACGCTCTGCGGCACCGGGTTCTCGGCCAAGAACTTGGCCGAATTGCCGTGCCCCATGCAGATGAACAGCACGTCGATGTCGCCGAAGTCTATGTCCGAAAAACACAGCGGCAAATAGATCAGGTCGCTGTGCACCGCCCCGACGGACTCGCCCTTGTGCGACTCGCTCTGTATGTATTTCAGTTCGGCGTGCGGATGGTTCACCAGAATGCGGATCAACTCGCCCGCCGTATATCCCGCGCCGCCTGCTATGCCTACTCTTATCATGCTGAAAACTCTTTTGGGTTGGTTGTATATCTTATGCCATCCCGCCCGCCGGCGCCGCCGTACGCGGCCCGGACCCTCGACGGCGGAACGACCGGCACGACGCCTTTCTTGCGAACGACGTCGTGCCGGAACGTATGCCTCTCTGCCGTGGCAGGCTACTCCTCGTCGTTCACGGCGTGGTATATCTTCAACGGCATGGACAGGATCTTCGTGAAGCCCTTGACGTCGTCCGCCGTCCACGCATTGTTCATCTCGCCGTACTCGGCGAACTTGGCGTTCATCAGATCGTGCTTCGACTCGATACCCACCAGCGAGAAGGTATAGGGGCGCAGCGTCAGGAACACCTTGCCCGTAACATAGCGCTGGCTGTTGTCCAAGAACTTCTCGATGTCGCGCATGACGGGCTCCGAATACATCGCCTCGTGCATGAACATGCCGTACCACGTGCCGAGCTGGTCCTTCCAATACTGCTGCCACTTGGTGAGCGTATGCTTCTCCAGAAGCTCGTGGGCCTTGATTATGAGCATCGGCGCCGCGGCCTCGAAGCCTACGCGGCCCTTGATACCCACCAGCGTGTCGCCCACGTGCGTGTCGCGTCCTATGGCCCACGCCGACCCTATGGCCTCGAGCTTGTTGATCGCCTCGACACCCCTCATCGGCACACCGTTCACTGCAGCCACCTCGCCGCACTCGAACTCTATCTCGAGCGGCTCCGAACCCTGCTTCTGCAGCTGCGAGGGATAGGCCACGTCGGGCAGGTTCGTGGCCGAGCACAGCGTCTCCTTGCCCCCGACCGACGTGCCCCACACGCCCTTGTTGATCGAGTACTGCATCTTGGTGAAGTCGGCCTCAAAACCGTTCTCCTTGAGGTACGAAATCTCGTACTCGCGCGTGAGCTTCATGTCGCGCGTAGGCGTTATGATCTCCATCTGCGGCGCGAAGACCTCGAACGTAAGGTCGAAACGCACCTGATCGTTTCCCGCGCCCGTCGAGCCGTGAGCCACGGCATCGGCGCCGATACTCTTGGCATAGTTGACGATGGCCAGCGCTTGGAACGTACGCTCCGAACTTACCGATATGGGATAGGTCTTGTTGCGCAGCACATTGCCGAAGACCATATACTTGATGCACTTCGAATAGTAGTCCCCCGTCACGTCGATGTTGACGTGCTGCTTGGCGCCGAGCGCATAGGCGCGCTTCTCGACTGCGGCAAGCTCCTCGGCCGAGAAACCGCCCGTGTTGGCCAGCGCGGTGTAGACCTCGTACCCCAGCTCCTTGGTAAGGTACTTCACGCAGAACGAGGTGTCCAGACCGCCGCTGTATGCCAATACAACCTTTTTCATATCTTTTTCTCCTTTCCTTGTTTATTTGCTTCTCTTGAATATGCGGCCCAGCCACGAGCCCTTGTGCTCCTCCTTTTCCGGTGCCGCCTGCGCCGTCTCGGCAGCCTTGCGGGCCTCCTCCTCGGCCTTGCGCTTGGCTACCTTCGCCGGATCGTAGATCATACCCGTACAAAGGCACTTGGTCATGTTCGTGCGCTGCAGCACGTCGTAGTTGACGCACGAGCGGCACCCTGCCCAGAACTCCTCGTCGTCGGTCAGTTTGGCGAACGTGACGGGCTCGTAACCCAGCTCCGTGTTGATACGCATCACCGCCTCGCCCGTAGTCAGGCCGAAGATCTTGGCATTGGGGAAACGCTTGCGCGAGAGTTCGAACGCCGCCTTCTTGATACGTTTGGCCACGCCCATGTTTCGGTACTGGGGCCGAACGATGAGGCCCGAGTTGGCCACGAACTCGTCATGTCCCCACGACTCTATGTAACAGAATCCGACGAACTCCTCGCGGTTGACGGCGATGATGGCCTTACCCGAGTTGATCTTGTCGGCGATATATTCGTCCGTGCGGCGGGCGATACCGGTTCCACGGCTCTTCGCGGCCTCGTCGATAGCATCGTTTATCTGCGTGACATAACGCAGATGCTCTTTCGAGGCAACCATTACATCGATTTTCATTGCAATAAATTTTATTACACTTGTTGTATTATAAGTTTCGCGGATGCAAATATTGCATATTAATACGCAAAAAGCAAATATTTATTCCTTAATATTTCCCCCTTGTGGAAAATTCCCGCATAACCGCATAATAATCGGATAAAAATGCATACACCGGCATTCTCGCGGCCCCATTCGGACGCCGTGCCGGACGCGGAAACGGGAATGAACCGGCAGACTGCACTGCATATTCATTCCCGTGATGCGGTTATTTATACGGCCGCAGGGCACCCACCCGCCACCGCTGCACGCAGGTCAGTACGACCCCCAGCTGCGGATGGCAAGGCCCTTGTCGCCCACCAGACATACGGCCATGATGAACGACGACGCCAGACGGGCATTCGTAAGCAGCGGTATGTTGAAGTCGATGGCCGCACGGCGGATCTTGTAGCCGTTGTCGAGCTCGCGGCGCGTCTGGTTTTTCGGTATGTTGATCACCAGATCGACACGCTTCTGCTTGATGTAGTCGATCACCGTAGGCGCGCCCTTCTCGTCGGGCCACCCCACGACCTCTATATCCTTGACTCCGTGCTGCATAAGGAACTCGGCACTGCCGGCCGTGGCGTAGACCTTGAACCCGTACTTGAGCAGCATCTTCGTAGCCGACAACAACTCGACCTTCGAGCGCGCCGGCCCAGACGATATGAGCACGTTGTGCTTGGGTATGGCCTGACCCACCGACAGCAGGCTCTTGAGCAGAGCCTCATAATAGCTGTCGCCGATACATGCCACCTCGCCCGTCGAGGTCATGTCGACACTCAGCACCGGATCGGCATTCTGCAGCCGCGCGAAAGAGAACTGCGACGACTTGACCCCGACGTAGTCTATGTCGAACATCGACTTGGGGTGCGACTCGACGGCGCGGCCCAGCATCACGCGCGTGGCCATCGTGATGAAGTTGAACTTCATGATCTTCGACACGAAGGGGAAACTGCGCGAGGCGCGCAGGTTGCACTCTATGACCTTCACATGGTTGTCCTTGGCAAGGAACTGTATGTTGAAGGGGCCCGATATGTTCAGCTCGCGCGCGATCTTCTCGGCGATATGGCGTATCTGGCGTATCGTCTCGAGGTATATTCGCTGCGCGGGGAATACGATCGTGGCATCGCCCGAATGCACGCCCGCATACTCGACATGCTCGCTTATGGCCGACACCTTGATTACGCCGCGCTGCGCCACGGCATCCATCTCGATCTCCTTGGCATGCTCGATGAACTCGCTCACCACGACCGGATGGTCGGAACTGACCTCGGCCGCCTGACTCAGGTAGTGGTCCAGTTCTTCCCGCGCATAGACCACATGCATGGCGGCGCCCGACAATACATACGACGGACGTATCAGCACCGGCAGGCCCACCTCGTCGACGAAATCGTAAATCGACTGCATGGTCGTAAGCTCGCGCCAGCGCGGCTGGTCAATGCCCAGCGCATCGCACATCGACGAGAACTTGCCGCGGTCCTCGGCCCTGTCGATCGACTCGGCCGACGTACCGAGGATGTTCACCCCCTGACGGTAGAGCGGCATTGCCAGATTGTTCGGTATTTGGCCGCCCGTCGATACGACGACGCCGTAGGGCGACTCCATCTCGATGATATCCATAACGCGCTCGAACGTAAGTTCGTCGAAATAGAGGCGGTCGCATATGTCATAGTCGGTCGAGACGGTCTCGGGGTTGTAGTTTATCATCACCGACCGCAGCCCCACCTGCGAGAGGGTCTTGAGCGTATTCACGCCACACCAGTCGAACTCGACGCTGCTGCCTATACGGTAAGCGCCCGAACCGAGCACGATAACCGAACGGTGGTCGTGCTCGTACTCGATATCGTCCTTGGTGCCGTTGTATGTCAGGTAGAGGTAATTTGTCTGGGCCGGATACTCGCCCGCCAGCGTATCTATCTGCTTCACGCACGGGCGTATGCCCATTTCCAGACGGCGGCGGCGTATACACATCATACGCTCGAACATGGGCAGCGCCGAACGCGACATCGTCAGCTCGGCGATCTGGAAATCAGAGAATCCCATCCGCTTGGCCTCGTACAGCACGTCCGCCGGCAACGGTCCCGTACCGTCACCGTCATACCCGCGCAGCACGTTCTTGTACTCGTATATGCGGTACAGCCGCTGCAGGAACCAGCGGTCGATCTTCGTACGCTCGTATATCTGGTCGATGGTATACCCCTGTTCGAAAGCCTCGGCGATGGCGTATACGCGCTTGTCTGTCGGGTGCTCCAGCTCATCGTCTATATCCACCTCGACGGGCTTGTTGCCCACGAAGCCGTGCTTGCCCTGCCCCACCATGCGCAGGCCCTTCTGTATGGCCTCCTCGAAGGTGCGGCCGATGGACATAACCTCGCCCACGCTCTTCATCGA
>CASFQF010000029.1 GCA_949296635.1 uncultured Alistipes sp.
CGCGGCATTCATCATAACCGTAATATTCCTGATACGAAATGAGAGACGACAAACGACTGAGGCGTAAGGTACGCCGTTCATATGTGGTATCGACGGTGAGCATCGCTCTGGTGCTCTTCCTCATGGGATCGGTGGGATACATGCTCACCACGGCCCTGCAGACGGCGCGCGACCTGCGCTGCGGCATAGCCCTCTCGGCCGAGCTGGACGACAGGGTCGACGAGAGCGGCCGCGCCCGCATCGAACGGGAACTCACGGCCATCGACGGCGTCGTGGCCGTACGCTACTCCGACAAGGAGGAGAAGATCAACGACGAGGAGTTCCGCCGCATGTTCGAGGCCGAGATCGAGGAGATCATACAGGAGAACCCGCTGCGCAACAGTTTCGAAGTATCGGTATCGGCCGTAGACCGCGCCTCGCTCGACGCCGCGGCCGACCGCATGGCCGCCATCGAGGGTGTCGTATACGTGGCCTACCCCGCCGCCACGATCGAACGCCTGCACTCAACCATAACAAAGATAACGATCGTGCTCACGGCATTCGGCGGGGCGCTGCTCATAATATCGCTCATACTGCTCAACAACACCATACGCCTTGCCATATTCTCGCGCCGCTACCTGATCAACACCTTCAAGCTCGTGGGCGCAACCAAAGGTTACATCATGCGCCCGTTCCTCGGCGCCGCCGCAAAACAGGGCATCTGGGCCGGCATCGCCGCAAGCGCCCTCTTCGGCGGCTCGATCGCCGCACTCAGCGGCACCATGCCCGAAATCACTGCACCGGCCCAAATGGTGCAGATAGGCGTCACCGTCGGCGGCATGATCCTCTGCGGCGTGATCATATCGCTGCTGTTCACGGCCTTCGCCGTAAACAAGTTCGTCAACATGAAGTCGAACAAGATTTTCCTCTACTGACACGCGGCCGGCACGCCCCGCACAGGCCGCGCCGGCATCGGGTTTGCGTATTACGCCGATTATGATTACCTTTGCGGGTTGTATGCGGCAGACACCGCAACCGCAATGCACCGGTACAGGACCGGCCGCAGAGAACCATACTTACGACAACGCCATATTCGACAATAAGCGACATGAAGCCGATAGAAAAGCTGCGCGCCAAATTCGACGGCGCCACCGACAAAAACGACGACCGGATGCCCGTGACGATGAAGAACTATATCCTCCTGCTGGCAGGATTCATCGTCATAATCATAGGAATGGTACTCATGTGCGGCGGCGGGAGCGACTCGCCCGATGAGTTCAACTACGCCATGTTCTCGTGGCGGCGCATAACCCTCGCGCCCATCCTCGTGGTCGGAGGTTTCGCCTTTGAGATATACGCCCTGCTCAAACGCTTCTGACACGCCTGCCGGAACCCGCAGACGAACCCTGCGGCATGACCGGCATGCACCCATCCGGCGCCGCCGGCACACGGCGCCACGCGACACGACCGTACAAATGAATAAACCCCATACAAAACCATGTCAATAATCGACGCCATTCTTCTCGGTGCGGTTCAGGGCCTCACCGAGTTTCTGCCCGTATCGAGCAGCGGACACCTCCAGATAGCGAAGGAACTGCTCGGCATAGAGATGGAGAACAACGTCACGTTCGACCTCTCGCTCCACGTAGCCACCGTCCTCAGCACCATCGTAGTGCTGTGGGGGACTATCAAGCACCTCTTCACGGGGCTGTTCTCCAAACCCTACAACGACGATCAGCGGTATATCGTCAAGATCATCATCTCGATGATCCCCGTGGGCATCGTGGGCATCTTCTTCATCGACTACATCGAGGCGGCCTTCGCCTCGCTCACGGTAGTGGGCGCCATGCTGCTGCTCACGGCCGCGCTGCTCGCATTCGCATACTACGCCAAACCCCGCAGCAAACAGGAAATATCGTACCGCGACGCCTTCATCATAGGCTTGGCACAGGCCGCGGCCACCATGCCGGGACTCTCGCGCTCGGGCTCGACGATCGCCACGGGCCTGCTGCTCGGAAACCGCAAGGAGGAGATGGCTCAGTTCTCGTTCCTCATGGTGCTGCCCCCGATTCTGGGCAACGCCCTGCTCGACCTCATGAAGGGCGACTTCGGCGGCGGCGTCGAGACCCTGCCCCTCGTGGCGGGATTCCTCGCCTCGTTCTTGGTGGGATGCGCCGCCTGCAAGTTCATGATCGAGATCGTCAAGCGCGGCAAACTCATATATTTCGCCATCTACTGCGCCGTCGTGGGCGCCGTGGCCCTCATAGGATAATTCGCATAACGCCCGCATGGAACAGACTCTCGACCTCGGCGGCGTGGACTTCGCCGAAGGATATGTTGCCGTCATCGACAAGCCGCTGCGCTGGACCTCGGCAGACGTGGTGCGCAAGATAAAGTTCACCCTCAACAAAAAGGGATACAAAAGGATCAAGGTGGGGCACGCCGGTACGCTCGACCCGCTGGCCACGGGCGTGCTGATCGTATGCATAGGGCGCGCCACAAAAATGGTCGACACGTTCCAAGCCGAGGAGAAGGAGTACACCGCCTCGCTGGAGCTGGGGGCGACGACACCGAGCTTCGACATGGAGCACCCCGTAGACCGCCGCTATCCGTACGGGCATATCACGCGCGAGGCGGCCTGCGAGGCCCTGCGCCGCCTTACGGGCGAGCGCCTGCAGATGCCCCCTATATACTCGGCAAAGAAGATCGACGGCGTACGCGCCTACGAGATGGCCCGCGCCGGCGAGGAAGCCCCCGTACGCAAGGCCCTTGTAAACATCTACGAAATGGAGATCACACGCTTCGAGCTGCCGCACATGGACATTCGCGTGCGGTGCAGCCGCGGCACCTATATCCGGTCGCTGGCTGCCGAGATAGGCGAGGAGCTCCGCAGCGGCGCATATCTCACGGCGCTGCGCCGCACGCGCAGCGGCGGTTTCAAGGTGGAGGATGCCATGAACCTCGACTTTTTTCTCGAAAAGCTCTCGCAATGTGAAACAAAATCCGGAAAATAACGTATTATACATTGATATTTGTGTCTTTCCGGATCAATGTAAAGCCATAGAATTATGAAGCTGTCTCAATACGGGTACGATTTCACGCCCGACATGCTGGCAAAATACCCCGCGGAAAACCGCGACGAAGCACGGCTCATGGTGATAAACCGCGCCACGGGAGCCATCGAGCACCGCATTTTCAAAGACATAATCGACTATTTCGAGGAGAAGGACATCTTCGTCTTCAACGACACGAAGGTCTTTCCCGCACGCCTCTACGGCAATAAGGAGAAGACGGGCGCCGAGATAGAGATATTCCTGCTGCGCGAACTCAACCGCGACCTGCGGCTGTGGGACGTGCTGGTGGACCCCGCCCGCAAGATACGAATAGGCAACAAACTCTACTTCGGCGACGACGACATGATGGGCGCCGAGGTGATCGACAACACCACCTCGCGCGGGCGTACGCTGCGCTTCCTCTTCGACGGCTCGTACGAGGAGTTCAAGGCGGCGCTCTACCGCCTCGGCGAAACACCCCTGCCCCGCTGGGTGCGCGAGAAGGTGGAGCCCGAGGATGCCGAACGCTACCAGACCATCTTCGCCAAGCACGAGGGTGCCGTCGCCGCCCCCACGGCAGGCATGCACTTCTCGAAGCACCTGCTCAAGCGCATGGAGATAAAGGGTATCGACTCGGCCTTCATCACGCTGCACGTGGGTCTGGGCAACTTCCGCACGGTGGATGTCGAGGACCTCTCGAAGCACAAGATGGACTCGGAGCAGTTCTTCGTCACCGAAGAGGCCGCCGACAAGGTCAACGACGCCAAACGCGACGGACACAAGGTGGTGATCATAGGCACCACCGTCATGCGCGCCGTCGAGACGGCCGTCTCGACCAACGGCATGATCAAACCCATGGAGGGCTGGACCAACAAGTTCATCTTCCACCCCTACGACTTCACCGTGGGCGACGCCATGGTATCGAACTTCCACCTGCCCTACTCCACGCAGCTGATGATGGTGGCGGCCTTCGGCGGCTACGACCTCGTCATGAACGCCTACAAGGTGGCCAAGGAGGAGGGGTACCGTTTCGGCACTTACGGCGACGCCATGCTGATTCTTTAGAAAAAAATTCGTATCTTTGCAAAGAATGTAAATTACCCCAAAAGTTATGGCTTCACGCAAGATACTTTACGTATGTCAGGAGATCATGCCCTACTTGCCGGAGAGCGAACTTTCGGGTCTGAGCCGGCGTCTCGCACAGGCGATGCAGGAGCGCGGCAACGAGATCCGCACGTTCATGCCCCGCTACGGGTGCATCAACGAGCGGCGCAACCAGCTCCATGAGGTTATACGGCTTTCGGGCATGAACCTCATCATCGACGACAACGACCACCAGCTCATAATCAAGGTGGCGTCGATACCGGCGGCTCGCATACAGATATACTTCATCGACAACGACGACTACTTCGCCCGCAAGGCGGTGCTCACCGACACCGACGGCAAACCCTTCGCCGACAACGACGAAAGGGCCATATTCTTCGCCCGCGGCGTGCTGGAGACGGTGCGCAAACTCAATTGGTCGCCCACGGTGGTGCACTGCATGGGATGGATGTCGGCCGTAGTGCCCGTCTACCTGAAAAAGGTCTTCAACGACGACCCGCTGTTCCGCGACGTCAAGATCGTCGTCACGCTCGCCGACGACCGTTTCGAGGAGCCGCTCGAGACCCACTTCGCCGAGAGGATCGCCAACGAGGGGGTCAAGGACGAAAAACTCGCCATTCTTAAAACTCCTTCATACGAAAATCTCTATCGTTTCGTTATTGATTATGCCGACGGCATAACCGTCGCCTCGGCCGGCGCTTCGCCGGAACTGGTAGAGTACGCCCGCAACAGCGGCAAACCCGTACTCGACTACCGCAAGCCGGAAGAGGAGGACTTTTTCGACAATTACAACAGATTCTATGAAGAACTGCAATAGCTTACACCGCATCTTCACCGCCGTTACGGTCGTGGCCGCAGCGGCTTTGGCAACCCTCGGCGGCTGTACCACCACCGCCGACTACACGCTGGGCGAGGAGCTCGCACCCGGGAACCAGCAGATGAAGATGCGCCACCGCATATACAGCGGCGGTGTGCTCACCGAGGCAGATCAAAAGGATACGCCGTGCAAGATATTCGAGACGCGCCTCTACCGCACCGACTCGCTCCTGTCGTCGTCGCTCGGCACGCTATATCTCGGCCTGCAGAACGACAAGCGCTTCGGCATGCGCCGCCTCGCTTTCGCCAGCCAATTCACCTTCGCCCGCGGCGTCGTCGACACCGTAGGTTTCGGCTTCAGGCCCATATACGACTCGGCGATGTTCCGCTTCTCGGTCGACACCTTCGCCGGAGACTCGACCAAACCGATAAAGTACAATGTCTATGCCCTCACGTCGGACCTCGTCAACGAGGAGTCGGAGGACTCGATATTCTATATCTCGTACGACGCCCGCAAGGCGGGACATATCGAGGCAGACGCAAAACCCATCTTCACCTTCAACTTCCCCGACCCCGACAAGGGCGTATACCCCTCGTCGAAATCGGTTCGGATGGAAGAGACCCCCGAAACAAAGGCCTTCATCGACAGGATATGGTGCATCAACACCGAGGACAGCGACTGGGACGGCATGGCTACGCACAACGTCGAGGTATACAGCAGCGACTCGGCATTCGTACACACCTTCAAGGGGCTCTATATCGAGCCTGCCGAAACGTCCATAGCCGAAGGCGAGGGTTCGATCGCGGCATTCAGCCCTACGTCTACGGGATTCGAGCTTCTGGGCCGTACGCGCAACATGGGCGCCGACGCCGACATCATAGCCGACACATTGGACTACACGTATTACTTCAAACTCGAGAGCGCATCCATGGGCAACGTCAGCGCCAACAGCGTCGACTTCGACTTCACGAATGCCGAGTTCGGTTCGATAGCCTTCGACGAGACCGACGAGAACCGCCCGCAGGTAGAGCTGGGGTACATCGACGGCTGCGGCGGCGTCATTACCGAACTAAAGTTCACGGAGGAGTTCCTCGCCTCGCTGCGCAACATACACAGCGGCGACACCGATTACACGGCCGCCGCCATCAATCAGGCCAGCCTGAGCATATATTTCGAGAAATCGGATTACGATTACACCAAGCTCGACCCCATAGCCATGGCCGAGGCCTACGAGACATCGCTCCCGCGCTTGGGCATGTATACGAACATCAAAACGCTGACCCCCGTGGCCGACTACCTCTACACCAACGAGCAGTCGGGATATACCCTCGCCTACGACGGCTACATAAACCGCAGCTTGGGCTGCTACAAGATGAACATATCGTCGTACATACAGGCCATCGTCAACGAGGTGCTCGCGCTCGAGCCCGACGGCAGCGGCAATATAGACTACTCCAAGGTCAACGGCACGACGATATATGTCGGACCCTCGGCCTACGACCAGTATACGTTCAACCGCTCGGTCATTCAGGGAGGCGACTATACGATAAACCCCGCAAGCATACGCCTCGAACTGACATATACGCTCGTGAAATAGAGACAACGATACGAATACGGCAAACCTAAGTTTTACGGCTTAGGTTTTGTCGTCTTAAACGAACAAAGATCACAATGCAGGAAAACTTAGTAATAGTAGAGTCCCCGGCGAAAGCCAAAACCATAGAAAAGTTCCTCGGAAAGGATTACGTCGTCAAGTCGAGCTTCGGCCACATACGCGACCTGTCGAAGAAGGGCCTCGGAATAGACCTCGACGCGCACTTCGCCCCCGACTACGAGATCCTGCCCGACAAGCGCAAGGTGGTGGACGAACTGTCGAAACTCTCGAAAAAGGTAGACACGGTATGGCTGGCATCCGATGAGGACCGCGAGGGGGAGGCCATAGCGTGGCATCTGGCCGAGGTGCTCGACCTGCCCGTGGACAAGACCAAACGCATCGTCTTCCACGAAATAACCAAACCGGCGATACTCCACGCCATCGAGACGCCCCGCACCATAGACATGAATCTGGTCAACGCCCAGCAGGCGCGCCGCGTGCTGGACCGCATCGTCGGCTTCGAGCTCTCGCCCGTGCTGTGGAAGAAGGTCAAGCCGTCGCTCTCGGCCGGCCGCGTGCAGAGCGTGGCCGTACGCCTCATCGTGGAGCGCGAGCGCGAGATCATCTCGTTCCGCTCGACCCCCTACTACCGCGTGGTGGCACAGTTCTACCGCACGGGCGACGAGAACAAAACCCTTTTCAAGGCGGAGCTGGGCAACCGCTTCGAGACCAAGGAGCAGGCAGAGGAGTTTTTGAGAAAGAGCATCGGCGCGACCTACACCGTCACCCGCGTCGAGGAGAAGCCGTCGAAACGCTACCCCGCGGCGCCCTTCACCACCTCGACGCTGCAGCAGGAGGCGGGACGCAAACTGGGCATGTCGGTGGCGCAGACCATGTCGGTGGCACAGCACCTCTACGAGCAGGGTCTCATCACATACATGCGTACCGACTCGGTGAACCTCTCGCAGCAGGCCATAGCACAGTGCAAGACGGAGATCACGGCGCTCTTCGGCGAGAAATACTCCGCGGCACACAACTACAAGACCAAGACCAAGGGTGCGCAGGAGGCGCACGAGGCGATACGTCCGTCGTATATCGACCGCATGCACATCGATGGCACCACGGCCGAGAAACGGCTCTACGAACTGATATGGAAGCGCACGGTAGCCTCGCAGATGATCGCCGCCGAGATCGACCGCACGTCGATAACGATCGGTGTCGACGGCACGCCGTGGCAGTACGCCGCCACGGGCGAGGTGACACGCTTCGACGGGTTCCTGCGCCTCTACTCCGAATCGACCGACGACGAGCAGTCGGAGAACACCGAGGGCGCCCTTCCCAAACTTACGGAAGGCGAGAAGGTGACGGCAACGCAGGTGACGGCAACGGAGCGGTTCACAACGCCGCCGGCACGTTACAACGAGGCGTCGCTCGTAAAGAAACTCGAGGAGCTCGGCATAGGCCGCCCCTCGACCTACGCCCCGACGATCACCACCATAATCAACCGCGGCTATGTCGTCAAGCAGAACCGCGAGGAGCAGCGCCGCGGCTATGTCCAGCTGACGCTCGGCGCCACAGGCAAGGTCACCGAAAAGAGCCTCACGGAGAGTTACGGCAAGGAGAAGAACCGCCTCTCCCCGACCGACATAGGCATGCTTGTGAACGACTATCTCGAATCGCAGTTCTCGCAGATCATGGACTACAACTTCACGGCCAACGTCGAAAAGGAGTTCGACCGCATCGCCGACGGCAAGATAACGTGGAGCCAGATGATAGAGGACTTCTACGGTCCCTTCCACAAGATGGTGGACAAGGCCATCGGCACGCAGAACGACAAGAGCGGGCAGGTGCGCATCCTCGGCACTGACCCTGCGACGGGACACACCGTCAAGGCGCGCATCGGCCGCTACGGCCCCATGGTCGAGATCGAGGGCGCCGAAGGCGGGAAGAGCCGTTTCGCCTCGCTCAAGAAGGGCCAGCTCATAGCCTCCATCACGCTCGAGGAGGCGCTCGACCTCTTCGCCCTGCCGCGCAATCTTGGCACCTACGGGGGAGAGGAGCTGGTGGTGGGCATAGGCCGCTACGGCGCCTACGTCCGCTACGGCAAATCGTTCGTGTCGCTGGCCAAGGGCGACGACCCCTACACCATCACCGCCGATCGCGCCGTGGAGCTCATCGAGCAGCACAAGGCGCAGGCCGCAGCCGCGGCCACACCCCTCAAGACCTTCGCCGAGGATCCCGAAATGATAATCAAGAACGGCCGCTACGGCGCCTATATCGCATACAAAGGCAAGAATTACCGTATGCCGCACGGACGCACGGCCGAAGATATGACATACGGGGAGTGCCTCGAGGCGGTGAAGAGCGCCAAAAAGAGATAACGGCAGACGTACCTGAACACAAACCTTAAAACCATAACGAATATGAAGAAATTTACCATGCTTGTGACAGCTGTTCTGGCCGGCGCCGCGCTGACGGCCGGAGCACAGAACACCGACGCCCCCGAGGGCTACAAGTTCACCGACACAAAAACGGTGCAGACGGTCCCCATCACCAACCAATACCGCAGCGGCACCTGCTGGTGCTTCTCGACTATCTCGTTCCTCGAGGAGGAGATCCTGCGTGCCGGCGGCCCGCAGGTGAAACTCTCGGAGATGTGGGTCGTACGCAACATCTACTTCGAGAAGGCCGTCAAGTACGTACGCCTGCACGGCTCGCTCAACTTCGCCGTGGGCGGCGCCGCCCATGACGTGACGCACGCCATCGAGGAGTACGGCATCGTCCCGCAGGAGGTGTACAAAGGCCTCAACTACGGTACCGAGCTGCCCGAGTTCGGCGAGATAGACGAGGTGCTCAAGGCATACGTCGACGCCATCATCAAGAACAAGAACGGCAAGCTCACACCCGCATGGCAGGACGGCCTGAACGCCATCCTCGACGCCTACTTCGGCCCGCGCCCCGAAACCTTCACATACGAGGGCAAGGAGTACACGCCCAAGACCTTCGCCGCGTCGCTGCCTATCAAGATGAGCGACTACATCGAGTTCTCGTCGTACACGCACCACCCCTTCTACGAGACCTTCGTCATCGAGGTCCCCGACAACTGGCTCTGGGGCGAGGTATACAACGTGCCTTTGGATGAGATGATGCAGGTGGTGGATGCCGCCATAGCCGAAGGCCACCCCGTAGCATGGGGCACCGACGTCAGCGAGAAGGGCTTTGTCGGCGGCAAGGCCATAGGCGTCATTCCCGAGGTCGCGGAGAAGAACATGGTAGGCTCGGATGCCGAGAAGTGGGGCAAACTGTCGAACGCCGAGAAGGAGGCCCGCATCTACAGCCTCAACGAGCCCGTCAAGGAGATGACCATCACGCAGGAGATGCGTCAGGAGGCCTTCGACAACTACGAGACCACCGACGACCACGGCATGGTGATCGTGGGCACGGCCGTCGACCAGAACGGTTCGCCCTTCTACAAGGTGCAGAACTCATGGGGCGTACGTCCTCCCTACGACGGATTCTACTATTTCTCGCGTCCCTTCGTGGCGTACAAGACCATGGACATCATGGTTAACAAGAACGTCGTACCCAAGGAGATCCTCAAGAAGATCGGCGTAAAGTAGGCCGCACGGGAACCCCGAAACAAAGAATGGCGGGCGATCGCATGATCGCCCGCCATTTTACTTTCATCATACCCCGTTTAACGGGATACTCCGCTCATACCCTAATCCGGCAGGAATCCGTTTCGCACGGGACCCGCATAGAAACCCGCGCTCCGACAACACCGGCCCCGCTCCGCCCGATGCGCGCCCCAGCTACTCCATACGCTCGTAACGCTGCGCCGCGATCTGGCGGCGGAACTGCCGCAGCTGGAAGAAGAGCAGCACGGCGGCCAACAGCACGGCCGCACAGTCGGCTATGGGCATTGCATACCACACGCCGTCGGCACCCCAAAAATCGGGCAATATGATGAGCAGAGGTATGATGAAGAGCATCTGCCTCGTCAGCGAGAGCAGTATTGCCCGCTTCGCCTTGCCTATGTATTGGAAGAAGTTGCCCACGACGATCTGGAATCCCACAACGGGGTAGAGCATCATTATTATCTTCAGGCCGTGCGCCGCGGCGTCGATGAGAGCCGTAGCCTCGCCGCTGCCGTCCTCGCTCACGAAGAGGTGCACGACGGCATAGGGGAAAACCTCGCTCACGATGAACCCCATCGTCGTAATGGCCATCGCCCAGCCTATGGTCATTCCCAGAACCTTGATAACGCGGTCGTACTTCTCGGCGCCGTAGTTGTATCCCACGATGGGCTGCATGCCTTGGTTCAGTCCCATGACCACCATCACGAAGAGGAATGCGACACGGTTGACGATGCCGTACGCGCCGATATAAAGGTCGCCGCCGTTGTTGCGCAGGGCGTTGTTTATGAGTATCACCACCACGCAGGCACACGACTGTATGAAGAACGGCGCCATGCCTATGCCGATAATATTCTTTATTATATCCCACTTGAAGCGGAATATGCCGCGGCGGAAACGCAGGAAACTGTCGGGGCGCGTGAAGTGTACGATCTGAATCGACAGCGACACAAGCTGCGCTATGACCGTCGCCAGCGCCGAACCTTTGATTCCCCACCCGAAAACGAATATGAAGAGCGCCGCCAGAACCACATTGACCCCCACCGACACCAGCATGACGTACATCGACTTGCGCGGATAACCCGACACGCGGAGCTGGTTGTTAAGGCCCAGATAGAGGTGCGTCACTATGTTACCCATAAGGATCACACTCATAAAATCGCGCGCATAGCCTATGGTATTCTCGCTGGCACCGAACAGATAGAGCAGATCATCGAGGAAATAGAGCCCGAGGAACATGAAACCTATACCCATGGTGATATTCAACAGCACCACGTTCCCGAGGATCATCTCGGCGGCGGGCTTGTTGCCCTGACCGAGGCGTATGGAGGTAAGCGCTGCCGAACCGGCGCCGACCATAGCGCCGAATGCGGCCGCGAGGTTCATCAACGGCATTGTGAGAGCCAATCCCGATATAGCCAGCGGGCCCACGCCGTGACCGATGAATATACTGTCGATCATGTTGTAGAGCGACGACGACACCATGGCTATGATCGCGGGCATCGCATACCTCTTGAGCAGCGACGACAGATCATCTGTTCCTAACGATAGCGGAGAATCCTGTTCTTTCATCGCTGCAAAATTACAAAATTTTAATTATATCTCAACGATTATTGCCCCAAAACGGAACTTGAGCCGCAGCTCCGCGACCATCAGACGAAATATACCACGACGTGGCCGCCCTCCGTAAAGCGCATCCGCATCTCTACCGTAGCACCGCCCGCGACGCTGCCGCAGATATATCCGCCGTCGAAGTCCACGCCGCAGATACGTATGTCGCGCCGGAAGTCGAGGCCGCGGCGGCCGTACATCTTGAAGAGGCACTCCTTGGCACACCACACGGCAGCCGCAAGGCGGCCGTCGGCAGACAGCGACCGCTCCGCACCGTCGAGGAACCGCGGCGCCGCCTTCGAGAAATCGCGGTCGGCACGCTCCACGTCGACACCGCAGCGCCTGTCGGACAATGCCACGGCCGCCATGTCGCGGCAATGCGATACGCTCACATACAGGCCGGGGTGCGAGACAAGGTACGGGGCCCCCGCCACGTCATACGCGACACGCGCCCCGCCGCCCAGATAGCCGTAGAGCAATGCCCGCCACGCCAGATACTCGCGGCGCCGGTGCTCCGAAACAAAAGCGGCGGCCGCACGCAGGTCCTCGTCGCGCGCCGTCGCCGCAAGCTCCGCCTCCGGCGGTATCGGCCCCGTCAGGAGCATCCTCCGCCCGCCGGCCGGAAATATGCCGTCATTCCCCTCCGTCATCATTGTTCACAACGACCTTTATCTTGTCCACGCGGCGGCCATCCATCCTGTCCACCGTCATACGCACGCCGTGCGTCTCCACCGTATCGCCCTTGCGCAGCAGGTCGCGCTTGAGCTCCAGCATCAGCCCCGCCAATGTCTCGGCACGCCCCTGCACGTCGGCCAGCGCATCGTCGTCCAAGTCGAGTACCCGCTCGAAGTCGACGATATGGGTCTTGCCGTCGAACAGGTAGGTGTTGGCATTGATGCGGTGGTAGAACGTCTCTTCCGAATCGCTCTCGTCGGTAATCTCGCCGACCACCTCCTCGAGTATATCCTCCAGCGAAACGAGGCCCTGCGTGGCGCCGTACTCGTCGACCACGATGGCCACATGGATCTTGTTCTCCTGAAAATCCCGAAGCAGGTCGTCGATCTTCTTGTGCTTGGGTACGAAATATATCTTGCGCAGGAGCTTCTGCCACTCGAAGTCGTCGCCGCGGTTGATGTACGGCAGCAGGTCCTTCACGTACAACGCGCCCTTTATATCGTCCAGATCCTCGTCGTAAACCGGTATGCGCGAGTATCCCGACTCGATGATCACGCGCTTCACCTCGTCGTAGCCCGAGCTCATGTCGAGCGCCGTGATGTCGATACGCGGGCGCATGATCTCCTCGACCTCGGTATTGACCAGATTGACTATGCCCGACAGCATCTTGTGCTCCTCGTTCGAGGAGGTGCGCGTAAGGTCTACGGCATCGGCCAGATCCTCCATCGAGATCTCGACATTATGCGTGGCCAGACGGCTCAACCGCCCTCCCGTGCGTATCAGCACATAGGCGGCGGGATAACACAGCCAGCTGAAGACCTTAACCGGATAGGCCACGGCACGGGCAAAGGACATGGGTGCCGTCTGCGCCAGCACCTTGGGCAGTATCTCGCCGAAGAGCAGCAGCAGGAACGTCACGAGCACCGTCTTGAAGAGGAATTCGTAGCGGGCGAAGTGCCACAACGAACTCATCACGTTCGACGAGAGGATGACGATACATATGTTCACCAGATTGTTCGTCACCAGAATCGTCGCCAGCAGGCGGTCGACATTCGACAGCAGCGACACGATCAACCCGTCGCGCGAGTCCGAACTTTGCGACATGCGCTGCAACTCTTTCGGTGTAAGGGAGAAAAACGCCACCTCGGACCCCGAAACCAAAGCCGAGACAGTCAGCAGAATCAACGTAAGGGCGAGCATCACGCCCGTCTCGGGCGTGAAACCCAGATATGTGATAGCCGTAGAGTCCAAAAATTCAAATATTTAAGTTCCTGCCGCCGTCACCCGCCGTCAGAAGAGCGGCGTGTCGTAGTTCTTCTTGGGTTCGTCGCCCTGCTCGGCGCGGTCGTCACGCAGCACCTCCTTGCGGCGCGTGACGCCGTCGTTCTGCTCGATGACGAACATCACGTTGCGGCGCTTGAAGGCTGGAGTACGTATCTCGGTCTCTATATTGCTGTATTTCGACGGTTTGCGGTCCAACACCGCCGGCGTCGAGGCGTGGTGGCGCGATACCTGCGGCACTGCGGCCGGCACGGCCGGCGCCGTTGCCGGAGACGGCTCCGCGGCAGGCTCCTCGTCCGCATCGTCTACGGGAACAATATCCATGTCGAAAGGCTGCTGCACGAAAGGTGCCGCGGCAGGCGCCTTCCGTACGGGTTCGTCGTCGCTGAACCCCGTAGCCACGACAACCACCTCCAGCACATTCTCCGGCATGGGCTTCGAGCTGGCTCCCCATATCAGGTTGGCACGGTGCTCGGCGCCGTCCTCGTCCTTGTAGCTGGCGTAGCTCTGTATGTAATTGAGGATCTCCATCGTCTCATCGTACGCCACGTCGTCGATATTGGCGGCGGAGATGTTTATCAGTATGTTCTTTGCTCCCGAGATAAGGTTGTTGTCCAGCAGCGGCGAGCAGAGCGAACGGCGTGCCGCCTCCAGAGCACGGCCCTCGCCCTCGGCCGACGCCACACCCATATGCGCACGGCCGCTGCCGCGCATCACACGCTCCAGATCGGCGAAGTCGACGCGGATAAAGGCGCTCTCGACGGTGATTATCTCGGCGATACCCTTCGTGGCGGCGGCGAGGATGTCGTCCGCCTTGCCGAAAGCCTGACGTATCGGCAGTTTGCCGTACATCTCGCGTATGCTCTCGTTGTTTATCACCAGAAGCGAGTCGGCATACTTGCGCAGCTCCTCGATACCCTTGGCGGCCTGATCGCAGCGTGTCGGCCCCTCGACCGTAAGGGGCGATGTAACGTTGGCTACGGTCAGCAGCCCCATCTCGTGCGCCAGCTTCGCGATCACGGGCGAAGCTCCCGTACCCGTGCCGCCGCCCATGCCGGCCGTGATGAAGACCATGCGCGTACCCGATCCCTCGATATACTGCTTGATCTGGTCGAGCGACTCCACGGCAGCCTCGCGGCCGCGCTCGGGGTCGTTGCCCGCACCCAGACCGTCGTGTCCCAGACGTATCTTGTCCTCGACGGGCGAGTTGTCCATGGCACGTTGATCGGTGTTGCATATAAGGAAGTTCACGCCCTTGATACCCGTGTTCCACATATGGTTCACGGCATTGCCGCCGGCGCCGCCGACACCTATCACCGTTATTATCGAAGATGCCTTTTTGGGCATCGTGAGTTCATTCATCAAATCCTCCATTGTACAGTTGCTTTAATAATCGTCGCCATCATCGCTCTCGTCGGGGTTCTTGAACGCCTCGTCGAAGGCACGGCGCGCCTTTTCGCGCAGGCGCGAGAACCATCCGCCATCGTTCGAATCAATATCGTCGTCCCCGTCATAATCATCCGCGGCGGGCTCCGCCGGACTCTCCGCCGGAACACTCTTCTTGGCTGCCGCCGCTCCGGCCATGCCTGCGGCGCCGCCCGCAACGACAGCGCCTGTACCCGCAGCGGGGGCCTTGGCCGGCTCCGCTTCCGCCGCGGCCGCAGGTTTCTCCGCCGCCTGCACGGGTTTGCGCTCCGGCTCCTCGACACGGACGATGCCCACGGGGCAGGGCCCCACCTGCGCACCGTCGATGAGGATCGACACGGCAAGCGTGAAGGCCGGCGATGCCACCTTCTCCAGCGACTCCGTCGCCACGCCCATCTCGGCGCATGCCACGCGGACATCCTGTCCCGTGACACGGTGGAAGAGCTCGTCGGCATTCTTCAGGGCCGCGCCGCCGCCCGTAAGGACGATTCCGGCCGAGAGTTTCTTGGCGAAACCGGCATCGCGGATCTCGTTCCACACATACTCTGCGATGTCGGTCATGCGCGCCTCGATCACGGTGGCCAGATTGAGCCGCAGGATCGACTTGAGCGACCGGCTGCTGCTGCGCACCTGAATTATGTCGTCGGGCGTAAGCGCCACCACGGCCGAGCCGTAGCGTGTCTTGAGTTTCTCGACCTGCTTCTCGGGTATGCCGTAGGCGCGTATATCCCCGTTAACGGCCGAACCGCCTATGGGTATCGAGACCACATGGCGCAAAGCGCCGCCGTAATATATGGCCACATCGGTTACGCCGCCGCCGATGTCGACAACGGCCACGCCCTCCTCCTTCTCGTCGGTCGAGACCACCGAATCGGCCACGACGGCGCCGTTGGCGAACATGCCCTTGATCTTGATGCCGGCGTCGAGGAAGACACGACGCAGGCGGTCCTTGGCCATATGCTCGCAGAGGATGAAGTTGTAGGTCGACGAGAGCTGCTTGCTGTAGCATCCCACGGGGTTCTTCATCTCGACACCCGTATCGCCGCGGTAGCTTATGGGGAAGAGGTCCATTATCACCTCGCCGTCGGCCGCCTTGACGTTGCGCATGCGCTCCATCAGGGCGTTCACGTCGCGCTGCGAGATGCAGTTGTCCACATCCTCGACGAAGACGTGGTCCGTATAGCGCGCACTGCGCACGAACTTGCCCGAAATGCCCACGTAGGCATCGGTGATGGTGATACCGGCATCCTTCTCGGCACGCTCGCGGGCGCGGCGCAGGGCCATACCCACAGACTTGCTGTTGTCGACCATGCCGGCCGAGACGCCCTCGGTAGGCTCCGAAACCACAGTCTCGATGTTCAACACACCGCCCTCGGCCACAGTACCGACAGCCACGACAACGTTGGACGAACCCACATCGACCGCTATAACGTAACTCTTCTTGTCCACCTTATCCACTATGCTCTTCTTGTTTTATTACCAACCGTACGGAGGGCGGCCGCATCGCATGACCGGCCGGCCGTATCATTTGCGGCACACCACCTGCCCCTTGTATTTGACCGAGATGGTACGATAGTTCTCCCACCCGATATTGCCGAGGCCGTTCTCGTAGAATGCCAGTAGTCTGTCGAACTTCTCCTCCACATCCTCTATCGCCCCGAACAGCACCGTATGGTCACCCGTACGGGGAACCAACTCCACCTCCAGATCGCCGTTGCTGATGGTTACGGCCACGATCTGCACGATTTCGGCGCTCCAGAACGAATCCTCTTCTATATATTTTACAAAGTTAATCAGTTTGAGGAAATCTTCATACCTTTTACGTAACTTTTTTTGATTCTCGCGCTCGGCCTCCTGACGCGCCGTCACGGCGTCTATACGGCGCTCGTTTTCACGCTCCTCATAGCGGTATTTCCGCCGCAGGTCCGCCTTGTGGGCACGCAGGCGCGCAACCCGTTCGTCGAAGTTGTCATGGCTCTCGAAGATGCCCTTCTTGATGAGCATGCGCCGCACCGCCCTGACCGAATCGGCGATCTCCTTCTCCTTCTCGAAGAACGGCACCTTCTCATGCTGCAGCTCCACGATCCGCGCCTCCGACTGCTCCACAAGCGAGGATATGTAATCCCCGACATAGCCCACATACTGCGCCGGCACGGGGGGCGTGTAACTGCCCGTAACCACAGGGACATATACCGCCGTCAACGTCGGCGCGGGGAAAACGAAGCCGTCGGCCGTGACATAACTGTCGTAGCCGTCCACGCGCAACCGCAATGCCGGCCGCCGCTGCGTCACCTCCACGCGCAGCACCCCGTCATAGGAGACATAGGCGCTCACGCGGTCGACAAAGCCCTTCTGCCGCACCACGCGCTCGATACCCGCCAGATCGACCCGATCCAGCGGCTCGCCCACGGTGGCGATCTTGCCGCGCGCGATCCAGCTGCGCACAAGCTCTCCCGTCACCAGAGATTCGTTGCGCACGCTGTCCTCGACGACCACCTCGAGCGAACGCACCGTAGTCCGGGCCCTGTGCACATCGGCACGATGGCCGAAGTAGAGCACGAACCCTGCCACGAACGCCCACAGAAGCAGCATCAAGCCTATTTTTGCGAATCTGCGCATCTCCGTAAATCTCCTTTGCCCTTAATCAACCCTTACGCCGCAGCGCTTCCGCCACAGCCTCGCAGCAGGCGTCTATATTACCTGCGCCGAACGTCACCACCACATCCGTCTCGGCCGCCGACAGCCACGCGGCCAACGCCTCGCGCTCCACCATCGAGCACGGCACCGTCACGCGGTCGGCGATGATCTGCGACGTGACGCCGGCGATAGGCTCCTCGCGCGCAGGGTATATCGGCAGCAGCACCGCCTCGTCGGCATGCGACAGCGCCGCGGCGAAACCGTCGTACAGGTCGCGCGTACGGGTATAGAGGTGGGGTTGGAACACCGCCGTCAGCTT
>CASFQF010000030.1 GCA_949296635.1 uncultured Alistipes sp.
GCAGCAGGTATTGCAGCTGCGCCAGCTCGACCTGGATCTTGCCTTCATTCGTCTTTGCACTCTTGGCAAAGATATCCAGAATCAGCGTGGTACGGTCGATCACGCGCGTTTCGAGCGCGTTTTCCAGATTCCGCTGCTGGGTCGGCGTCAATTCGCAGTCCGCAATCAACAGGTCGATTGCGTTGTTTTCACAGAGGCTTCTTAATTCCTCTATTTTTCCTGCGCCGGCATAAATCGCCGCGTCGGGCTTGTCTTTTTTCTGTATGCTTTCACAAAAAACGGTTGCTCCCGCGCTTTCCGCCAGCCGCCGCAGTTCTTCCATGGACGCTTCGTTGTCAAAACTGCCGTCGTCCACGCTGAACAGGATGGCTCGTTCGGGCGCGCTGCCGCTTATGATTTCGGTCATGGCACTTTTCCTCCGGGTACGATCCGAAAATATAGTAATCGAAAACCCCTGGCTTGTCAAGCCGGGATGCCGGGAAAAACTTTTTCCGCGGGAATCGATTGCAATTTATACACTGTTTTGTTATACTTACCAATAGGATCAAAAAGATGCAAAGGGGTGTTTTTCTTATGAAAAAAGAGCAGCGGGACGACGCGATCCGCGATGTTTTGGACGATATCATCGAATTGACCGACAACGAGGGTACGGTCGTGCCTTTTGAGCTTTTAGATGTGGTGGATTTGGAAGGCAGGGAATTTGCGGTGCTTTTTCCCTGTGACGAACCCGATTCCGAAGAGGTTCTGATCGTCGGTATTGAGGACGACCCGACCGATCCGGCAAGCGAATTGTATGTTCCGGTCGAGGATGAAGCATTGATGAACCGGGTTTTTGAAAAATTCAAAGAGCTGAACCGGGATGTATATCATTTTTTAGATTGATGGAGAAGGAGAGTGCGTGAGATGGAAACGATCAGTTGCCGCTTTGCCGAAAAGGTCGGCAAAGTGCCCCTGCCGGAGTATCCCCGGCCGCAGTTTGTGCGCAGGGACTGGCTGAATCTGAACGGCGAATATGATTATGCCGTCTGCAAAACAGGCGAACAGCCTCAGGGGTTTGACGGTAAGATTCTGGTTCCCTTTGCGCTGGAAAGCAAGCTGTCCGGCGTGCAGCGCCATTTGCAGCCGGATGAAACGCTGTGGTACCGCAGATACTTCACGGTTCCCGAGGATTGGGACGGCAGACGCGTGCTTTTGCATTTCGGCGCGGTAGACGATGAATGCGAAGTTTTTGTCAATGGCAAAAAAGCGGGCGAGCACCGCGGCGGTTGGACCGCCTTCACCTTCGAGATAACCCGCCTCATACGGTACGGGGAGAACAACTCGCTGGTGGTGGTGGTGAGCAACGCCTACCAGAACGACATCCTGCCGACATCGTCGGAGGTGAACTTCTACGGCGGCATATACCGCGAGGTGGAACTCATCGTAACGGAACAGACCACCGTCTCGCCGCTCTACTACGGCTCGGACGGCGTGCTCATCAACCAGCTCAACTTCATCGACAACAAGGTCGACGCCACCGCTTCGGTATGGGTCACCTCCACCATAGACCGCGCCTGCGACCTCTATATCACCGTACGCGCCCCGACGGGCGAGGTGGTATACTCGCGCTACCTCAAGGGTCGCATCGAGGAGGGGCACCCCATCGAGATACCCTTCTCGATCGACGAGCCGCTGCTGTGGAGCTGCGAGGAGCCGAACCTGTACTCCGTAACCATAGGCATAGGGCCCAAACAGGAGGATGAGGTGACCGTAACCACGGGATTCCGGCAAATAGACTGTTCGTCGCCCGAAAGCATCAAGATAAACGGCACCGACGTACCCATACACGGCGTCACGCTCTACCACGACCGCGCCGCCATAGCCTCGACCCTGCGCACGCTCCACTACGACGAGGACATCGAGCTCATACACGACATCGGCGCCAACGCCGTGCGTTCGGCCACAGGCCCCCACTCGCAATACTTCTACGACTGCTGCGACCGCGACGGCATGCTCGTATGGATCGACATGCCCTTCACGCGCGCGCCGTTCCTGAGCGACGTATCCTACTTCGCCACAAACCGCTTCCGCGACAACGGCCTGCAACAGCTGCGCGAGATCATAATACAGAACTACAACCACCCGTCGGTGATCATGTGGGGCATATCGTCGCTGGTATGGGAACGCGGCGACAATGTCCTCGAATTCCTGCGCCAGCTCAACTCGACGGCCAAGACGCTCGACCCGTCGCGGCCCACCGTCGCGTGCAGCAATCAGGACGGAGACATCAACTTCGTCACCGATCTGATCGTATGGCAGCAGGATCTGGGATGGGATCACGGCACCGTCGACGACATCAACGTTTGGCGCGAGAAGCTCCACGCCGACTGGTCAAACCTGCGCTCGGCCGTGGCATACGGCGCCCCGGGGTCGATAGACCAGCAGAGCGACGAGGCCGTCAAGCCCGCCCGCATCGACCCCCGCTGGCTGCCCGAGCGCTGGCAGACGGAGTTCCACGAGGGATACGCCCGCAACATCATGTCCGATTCGCTCTTCTGGGGCGTGTGGATAAACAACATGTTCGAGTTCGGGTCGGTACGTTACACCGACGGCATTTCCCGTTCGGGTCTCGTCACCTTCGACCGCAAGGACCGCAAGGACGCCTACTATCTCTACCGGGCGCTGTGGAACCGTGAAAGCCCAACCCTGCACATAACCGAGAAACGGCGCAACATGCGTCAGGACACCATCCAGCAGGTGAAGTTCTATTCGTCGGCGGCCGAGGCCCCCGTGCTGACCATAAACAAGGACACCGTCGCCACGCGGCAGTACGCCCCATGCCAATTCATATCCGATTCGGTTGTAATGAAAGGGCGCAACGAGATCATCGTCCGCGCCGGAAATTTGAGCGACCGTCAGAGCGTGGTCATAGTCAACGCCCTGAAACAACACCAATAGCCGCGGGGCCCTCGCACATGACGAGGTCCAGCACCGAGAGATCGGGCACGAACGGCATACGGTCGGAAAAGACCTGAATGTAAGGCTCGGCAGGTTCCGTCGGGCCTTCCTTGTGCCGCGGCCGCAGGTCGGTGTCCCCGTCCGCGGCCTCGACATAGCTCTCCGACACCCGCAACGTTCCCGCTGCGCCCAGCATGCGGAGCAGCGTTTCCGTATACTCCATGTTATAGTCGAGCAGGTAGCGCCACTCGCGGCGGTAGAATGGTTCTATCTCAGGGGCGTAATAGTCGAAATATGGTGCCGAGCGGTATGCCGAGACTATCGAGACCCAATGCTGGTGCTGCCACCGCTTCGAGTAGTCGATCCTGATGTCGCGCATGGGGCGCCGCGGCGTATTGGCATGCCCGACGTTTACCGTCAGCGCCAGCGGCCCGTTTGCCGAGAGTATGACGGCGCGGTTGCGCTGCGAGCGCTTGACGAAGTGCTCGCCCGCGTCTATGACGTAATCCCCGCGCAGCAGCTGCGCGAAGTAACTCACCGACCCCATGTATGCCGAAGGCAGTATCACCATACGCTACGGCCTCCTTTCCCCGCGTACGCGGCGGCATGCAACGACGGCCCAGCCGTCGCACGCCTCCACCATTTCGCGTTCCAGCCCTGCCGCGGCGGCCGCGGCCTCGACGGCGGCGGCATCCTCGGCAAGGAATCCGCTCATGACGCACCGCCCGCCCGCCTCGAGCATGCCGGCGAACGCAGGCATCATGCCGACGACTATGTTGCGGCCTATGTTGGCGAGGATGAAGTCGAACAGCCGCCCCGCGACGCTCTCCGCCGAGCCGCACAGCGTCTCGATGCTCTCCCCGACACCGTTCAGCGCGGCGCTCTCGCGGCAGCTGCCGCACGCCCACTCGTCGATGTCGACGGCCGTCATGGCCGCGGCGCCGAACTTAACTGCCGCAACGGAGAGTATCCCCGTGCCGCAGCCCATATCGAGGCCCCGCAGCCCCCCGACGCCCATCTCCGATATGCGGCGCACCATCATCGAGGTGGTCGCATGGTGCCCCGTACCGAACGACATGCGGGGTGCGACGACAATGTCGACCACGCCCTCGGCGGCAGGTTCATGGTGCGCGGCGCGTATGCGTACGGGATGGCGCCCGCCGATCTCGACGGGGGCGAAGTCGCTCTCCCACTCGGCATTCCAGTTGCTGCGGGCGATGCGGCGGCTCTCCGCCCCCGTAATGCCCACGCTGCCGAGTGCCTCGGCCGCAGCCGTACGGCATGCCTCGTCATAGAGCCCTTCGGGGATATACGCCTTCAAACGCCCTTCGCCCTCTTCGAACGCCTCGAACGGCAGATCGGAGAGCATCGCCGCGGCGATCTCCGCCTGTGCCGTGCCGGCGACAGGGACCGAAAGCTCGATATAGTCCATATTATGTAAAATTTTGTTATCTTCGCAGACAAAGTTAGCAAGAATATGGCAGAACCCAAGAATATATGGAAGGAAATCTCGCGAGGCTACCGCGCATACCTGCGGCTGGAAAAGCACCTCTCGGCCAACACCATCGACTCCTACATGCGTGATCTGGCACAATTCGCCCACTTCGTGCTGCGCTTCTACGATGTGGTACCGCGGGAAGTGACACAGCAGATGATCGAGCATTACATGTCGTGGCTCTATGAGCGGGGCCGCGAGAAGAGTTCGCAGGCACGCAGCCTGAGCGGCATAAAGAGTTTCTTCAATTTCATGCTCCTCAACGAGATGATCGAGACCTCCCCCGCCGAGATGGTCGAGGCCCCGAAGGCGGGGCGCCCCCTGCCCGACACGCTCACGGTCGAGCAGATCGACCGCCTCATCGCCAGCATCGACCCCGCCACCCAAAAGGGCCTGCGCGACCGCGCCATCCTCGAACTGCTCTACTCGTGCGGGCTGCGCGTATCGGAGCTGTGCGACCTCAAAATCGGGGACCTCTTTTTCGGCGAAGGATATATACGTGTGACGGGCAAGGGCGACAAGCAACGGCTCGTCCCTGTGAGCGACATTGCGCGCGACCGCGTGCAGCTCTACCTCGAGACACGCCGCGCCGCGGGCGGCGGCGACACCCTCTTCCTGAACAACCGCGGCAGCCGCCTCACGCGGGTGATGATCTTCACCATCATACGTCAGGCAGCCCTGCGCGCCGGCATAGACAAACGCATCAGCCCCCACACCTTCCGCCACTCCTTCGCCACGCACCTGCTCGAGGGCGGCGCCAACATACGTCAGGTGCAGGAGCTGCTCGGACACGAAAACATCCTGACAACCGAAATCTACACCCATCTCGACTCGACGCACCTGCGCGATACGGTCGAGGAACACATGCGCATACCCTGAAAGAATACCGGCGCGCACGGCCCCACCGCCGCATGCCGGCACACGCGGCCGCTGCGGAAATAATATTTGCATGTCGGAGATTTTTTCGCTATATTCGTAAATTCCAACAAACCAATAACCCGAAGCCATGAAACGACACCTGTCGCCGGCTGCGGCCCTGCTCCCCGCATTGGCCGCCACGGCATGCGCGCCGCAGAGCGCCGTCGAGCGCAAGCCGCTCAACATCATTCACATCATGACCGACGACCACTCCTTCCAGACGATCAGTGCCTACGGTCACCCCATCTCGCAGCTGGCCCCCACGCCCAACATCGACCGTCTGGCGGCCGAGGGCGTCACCTTCACCCGCGCCTACGTCGAGAACTCGCTCTCGACGCCAAGCCGCGCCTGTCTCATAACGGGCCTCTACAGCCACCAGAACGGACAGCGCCGCCTCGGCGCCGGCATCGATGCCAGCAAGACCTTCATCTCGGAGATCCTGCAGCAGAACGGATACCAAACGGGGGTCGTGGGCAAGTGGCACATGCGCTGTGAGCCCAAAGGCTTTGACTACTACCGCATACTGAGCGATCAGGGAGAATATTACAACCCGCGGTTCCGCTCGCCCGAATCCAACGGCGAGTATGTCCGCGAGCAGGGGTACGCCACATCGCTCATAACCGACCATGCGATCGAGTTCCTCGAGGCGCGCGACAAGGACAAACCATTCTGCCTGCTGGTACACCACAAGGCGCCGCACCGCAACTGGATGCCCGAGCCGAAATATTACGACCTTTACGAGGATGTCGAATTCCCCATGCCAGACAACTTCTACGACGACTACACCAACCGCGGCACGGCCGCCCGCAGCCAAGAGATGAGCATCGACAAGGATATGGAGCTTGTCTACGACCTCAAGGTTACGGAACTCAAGGACGACCCGTCGTACGTACCCGAGCCCAACAGCTACTGGAGCCCCGCCGTGGCGGGACTCACACCCGGGCAGCAGGAGGCATGGAACGCCGCATACGGGCCCAAGAACAAGGCCTTCATCGAGGCGGACCTGTCGGGCAAGGATCTGGTGGAGTGGAAATACCAGCGGTACATGCGCGACTACCTGCGGTGCATACGTTCGGTGGACGACGAGGTGGGGCGCCTGCTCGACTACCTCGAGGAGCACGGACTTATGGAGAACACCGTCATCGTCTATACCTCGGACCAAGGTTTCTACATGGGTGAGCACGGATGGTTCGACAAGCGGTTCATGTACGAGGAGTCGTTCCGCACGCCGCTCATCATACGTTACCCCCACGGCCGCAAGGGGGCCGTCTGCGACCGCCTCGTGCAGAACATCGACTACGCCCCGACATACCTTGCGGCGGCGGGAATCGAGCAGCCCGAGTACATGACGGGCCTCCCGCTGCAGCCTCTCTGCAAGGGGCGCGAGCCGCGGCAGTGGCGCGAGGACCTATATTACCACTACTACGACTATCCGGCCGAGCACCGCGTGCTGCGCCACGACGGCGTGAGCGACGGACGCTACAAGCTCATACACTTCTACGACAAGGACGCGGAGGGCAACGTTGTGCTGCGCGAGGACGAGCTGTACGATCTTGAGGCCGACCCGACGGAGATGCGGAACATCATCGGCCGCGAGGAGATGGCCGAGGTGCGCGAGCGCCTGCAGAAACGCCTCGACGAATACCGCACGCAGCTGGCCGTGGACGAGTATTGACCCCGTATCGGGAGTGCAATCTCAAAACGGCAAACAGCACAGAACATGAAACGCCATATTTTACGTATCGCCGCAGCCGTTATGACCCTTATGGCGATCATCTCCTGCAAGAAGCAGGCTGAGCATCCGAGCTATGAACTCTCGGCACGCATAGCATCATACTACGGCGGCAAGTCGGGCGAGGGCGTATTCAAGGTCCTCAACGCCTGCGTCGGCGGGAAATGGGAGCAATGGCCGCAGATCAAGGGTCTCGATTACGAGGAGGGGTACGAATACGAGGTGCGCGTGCGCTTCGACTACAACCATGATCTGGAGGGGATGATGGACGTCATGTTCCCATACTCGGCCACGCTCGTAGAACTCGTCGGCAAGAGGGAGCGCGTAACCGACGACTGCCCCCTGCCGACATACGAGGAGTTTCTGGAGGGCCTCATGACCCGATATTAGCGCCGCTACGGTACGGCAGCAGCTTCGCCGCATGGCGTCTCCGGAACATTCGGGTTCCGGAGACGCACTTTTTTGCCCCGCCGCAAAATATCGCAGGGAGCTTTTGAAGATTTGTAAATATTAATACGTATAAACAGCGCCGAAAACTGCATAAACAGCCCATTTTTCATATTTATGCAAATAATAACACGCCTTCACCGGTACAAACAGGCGTGCATATGCCTTATATGGTTAAATTTGCGGTGCGGTATGCCACGACTTCCAACGGAAACGTGCCGCGTGCGGGACAGACGCATGCCGTAAAGAGGGAATACGCACTGCGGGAATTTACTATCGTAACATACTAAAAACAAACGACAGATGATTACATTCGTATCGGCGCTGGCAGCGCTGGTGTTGGGGTACGTGCTCTACGGAGCATTCGTCGAGCGCGTCTTCGGCGCCGACCCAAATCGTAAAACTCCTTGTTACACCCACGGCGACGGCGTGGACTACATACCCATGCCCACATGGAAGGTATACCTTATACAGTTCCTCAACATCGCCGGCACGGGCCCCATATTCGGCTCGATCATGGGTATCCTGTTCGGCCCCGCGGCATACCTGTGGATCGTGCTCGGCTCGATCTTCGGCGGCGCCGTGCACGACTACCTCTCGGGCATGATCTCCATACGCAAGGGCGGCATGAGCCTGCCCGAGATCGTGGGCGACGAGCTCGGAAGCGGCGTGCGGCAGGCCATGCGCATCTTCTCGCTCGTGCTGATGGTGCTCGTGGGCACGGTCTTCGTGACGACGCCCGCCGGACTGCTCTCGACGATGACCTCGGGCTGGGGCTTCTTCGGAAGCGTCACCTTCTGGTCGATCATAATATTCATATACTACATTATGGCGACGCTGCTGCCCATCGACGCCCTTATCGGACGCATCTATCCTATCTTCGGCGTGGCACTGCTGATCATGGCCGTGGGTGTCCTCGTCGGCATCTTCACCCACACGGGGTGGATGCCCGAGATTACCGACGCCTTCGCCAACCACCACCCCAACGGCTCGCTCCCCATATTCCCGATGCTCTTCATCACCATCGCCTGCGGCGCCGTGAGCGGCTTCCATGCCACGCAGAGCCCCATGATGGCTCGCTGCATAAAGAACGAACGCATGGGCCGCCGCGTCTTCTACGGCGCCATGATAACCGAAGGCATCGTGGCGATGATATGGGCCGCCGCAGCCATAAAATATGCCGGCAGCTACGAAGGCCTGCAGCAGATGCTCACCTCGGGCGGCAACTCGAATCCCGCCGTCGTCGTCAACTTCATCTGCAACGACTGGATGGGCCGCATAGGCGCCATCCTCGCAATCCTCGGAGTAGTGGCGGCGCCCGTCACCTCGGGAGATACGGCATTCCGCTGTGCGCGCCTCATAGCATCCGACATACTCAAGCTGCGTCAGGACTCCATCTGGCGGCGTATGGCCGTATCGCTGCCGCTGTTCATCATCGCCGCCGTGCTGATGAACGTCAACTTCGACATCCTGTGGCGCTACTTCGCATGGTTCAACCAGACGCTCTCGATATTCACCTTCTGGGCGCTGACCGTATGGCTGGCCCGCAACGGCAAGAATTTCAGCATCACGCTGCTGCCGGCAATGTTCATGACGGCGGTATGTACGGCCTACATCATGGTCGCCCCCGAAGGGTTCCGCCTGCCGCAGAGCGTCGGTATCGCCGGCGGCGTCGCCGCAGCCTTGATCCTGTGCATACTCTTCGTCCGCTGGCTGCGCCTCTACAAGACGAACAGGCCTGTCGCCTGACAGTAAAGATCCGCTCTTAATACGCATAAGAAAAGGCTGTCCGGATTCCGGACAGCCTTTTCCATTATTAAGCTAAAAAGCCTTTGCCCTGATCCCGCATTGTGTCCGCCGCGGAAAGAAGGCTGCACCACCCCAACCGTAAGGACATGCGGCCCTTGCACGGAGTAAAAGCGCGCCGCGGCACAGCAACGGGCCGCCGCAGGCAACGGCCCATAAACAAGCGCCCCGATCCCATCGAAGAGATCGGGGCGCACGGCACAGCCGCGTACTGCTGGATTACAATACGATAGGCTTGTACTTGGGTACAAAAGCCTTCATGGCGAGCCAGCTGGCGATATAGGCCACGGCGCAGAACGAGAAGGCGATCATGTATCCGGCCTCGATACCCTGATACCCCATGAACGACATGTTTGTATCGGCCGCATGGTCGAACAGGCGGCCAGCACCGGTCTGTATGAGGAACGACCCCACACCGCCTGCCATGCCTCCGATACCCGTGATGGTTGCGATCATCGACTTGGGGAACATGTCGCCGACGGTCGAGAAGATATTTGCCGACCACGACTGGTGCGCCGCGCACGCTATGCCGACGAAGATGACGGGGAACCAGTACGAGTAGTCGGACAGGGGCTGCGCCAGAAGCGCCAGAAGCGGGAAGAAGGCGAAGATCAACATGGCACGCATACGTCCCGCATAGGGGTTCATGCCGTAGCGCTCGATGAAGATCGTAGGCAGGTAGCCGCCGAAGAGCGAGATCATGACGATAAGGTATAGCACGCCGAGCGCCACTTGGAACTCGAGGCTCGTCGACGACATGCCGCATGCGTTCTTCAGGTACGACGGCATCCAGAAGAGGTAGAACCACCACACGCCGTCGGCGATGGCCTTGCCCGAGATGAAAGCCCAAGTCTGGCGATAGCCGAAGCATTTCCACAGCGACACCTTCGGGCCCTTTGCCGCCTCTGCGGCGGGTTTCTCGGGTTCCGAATCGGAATTTATATACTCCAGCTCGGCGGCGTTGACCGCGGGGTTCTTGTCCGGCTTCTTATAGAGGAACTGCCAGAAGCCCATCCACACGAAGCCCAAAGCTCCGATTATGATGAACGAGGCCTCCCAGCCGTAGCGCGCCGCAAGCGTCGGGATGAGGAACGGCGCCGCAAGGGCCCCGACCGTCGATCCGGCGTTGAAGATGCTGGTGGCATAGGCGCGGTCCTTCTTGGGGAAATACTCGGCCGTAGCCTTGTTCGCAGCGGGGAAGTTGCCCGCCTCACCCACGGCGAGCACGCACCGCGCGAGGATGAACAGCGTCAGGGATATGAACGCTATGCGCGAGATGAGCTCGGCGTTGTCGACGACGGCGCGCATGGCCGCGGCATCGGGCAGGTCGACACACCACTCCGTCGCCACACCGCACAGGGCGTGGAGACAGGCGCCCACCGACCATATGCCGATGCTCCATAAATAACCCTTCTTGGTGTCGAGCTTGTCGACGAAACGTCCGGCGAAGAGCATCGCTATGGCGTACACGAGCGAGAAGATACCCGTCACCCAGCCGTAATGGCTGTTGGTCCAATGGAACTCGGGGCGGATAAACTCCTCCCACGTGAGCGACAGTACCTGACGGTCGAGATAGTTTATCGTGGTGGCGAAGAAGAGCAGCGAGCAGATCACCCACCTGTAGTTGGTCATTTTCGAAGTGTTCTGTGTAGTCATAAGGTTGCGGTTAGTAAGTAGCAGGGTCTGTTATTTGCGGCCGTACACGGCTGCGGCGATAATATCGAGCGCCTCGCGGCAGCGGGCCGTGACGGCATCCCAGCGGCCTTCGGCTATCTCCGACGCGGGGAAGAGCTTCGAGCCCATGCCCACGACGTCGACACCGGCGGCGAACCACGCCTCGAGGTTCTGCCTCTCGGGTTCGACGGCGCCCGTAGCCATGAGCATCGTCCACGGCATCGGGGCCTTGACGTTCTTTACGAACGACGGGCCGCCCACATTGCCCGCAGGGAATATCTTAATCAGGTCGCACCCAGCCTCCTGCGCCATGCCTATCTCGGTGACAGAGCCGCACCCGGGGGTGTAGGGTACGCAGCGGCGGTTGCACACCTTCGCCACGTCGGGATTAAACAGCGGACCCACGATGAACGAGGCGCCGAGCTGTATGTACAGCGCGGCCGTGGGGGCGTCGACGACGCTGCCCGCGCCGAGGATCATGTCGGGGCACTCCTTCGCGGCCCAGCGCACCAGCGGCCCGAAGACCTCGTGGGCGAAATCGCCGCGGTTCGTGAACTCGAAGGCGCGCACGCCGCCTTCGTAGCACGCCTTGATCACCTGCTTGGCACGGTCGAGGTCGGCCGAATAAAATACAGGCACCATTCCCGTCGAGCGCATCGTCGAGAGGACCTCTATCTTTGAAAATCTTGCCATTTCAGTTTCATGTTTTATTGTCACGGCGGCGGTATGACACTGCGCCGCCGGTTCCGAATCCATTATCCAACCATGTTACCTTTATTCTCTCGGGGAACGCACGCACCTCATCGTGCGACACGGCCCGATCCGTCACCCTTCATCAGGTTCTCCACCTCGGCGACGCTCACCATGTTGAAATCGCCGTATATGGTGTGCTTCAGGGCCGAGGCCGCCGCCGCGAAGTTCAGCGCCCGCTGGTCGTCGCCATAGGTCAACAGACCGTATATAAGGCCGCCCATGAAGGAGTCGCCGCCGCCCACACGGTCGACGATGTCGGTTATGTCATAACGCGGCGAACTGTACAGCGTCGCGCCGTCGAAGAGCACGCCGCCCCATGTATTGTGGTCGGCGTTGATCGAACCGCGCAGGGTTATGACCACCTTCTTGGCACGCGGGAAACGCGCCATGAGCTGGCTGCACACGCTGCGGAAGGCCGCGGCGTCGACCTCGCCCTGCGTGGCGGCGGCGTCGAAACCTTCGGGCTTGATGCCGAAGACCTTCTCGGCATCCTCCTCGTTGCCGAGGATCACGTCGCAGCACTCCACCAATGCGGGCATCACCTCCGAGGCCGCCTTGCCGTACTTCCACAGGTTCTTGCGGTAGTTCAGGTCGCACGACACCGTCACGCCGAGGCGGTTCGCCGCACGGCAGGCATCGAGGCACACCTCTGCCGCCGAGGCGCTCACGGCGGGCGTGATGCCGGTCCAATGGAACCAGCCGGCCCCTTCGAGCACCTTGTCCCAGTCGATCATGCCGCGCTCTACGGTGGCGGCAGACGAGTGCGCGCGGTCGTATATGACCTTGCTCGGGCGAGCTACGGCGCCCGTCTCGAGATAATATATGCCGAGGCGCTCGCCTCCGTAAACGATATGCGATGTCCCGACACCGAAACCGCGCAGTTCGGCCGCGCACGCCTCACCCATGTCGTTGCGGGGCAGGCGCGTTACGAAATCGACCTCCAAACCGTAGTTGGCGAGCGATACGGCCACATTGGCTTCGCCGCCGCCGAAGGTGGCATTGAAGCTCCGCGCCTGACGGAACCTCAAATGATCGGGGGTGGCAAGCCGCAGCATGATCTCCCCGAAAGTGACAACTTTGCTCATACAGATATTAGGTTAGTCCTATTTTGCAACAATTAAGACAAAGTTATGCAAAAATTATTTACGGGAAAATAGTTTTATGCCGTCCGGCGGAATAATCCGCATTTTTATCTGTTTTTCTGCCGCACGGCACAGACCCGAACCGTTACTTTGTGACGGGGCGGCGCGGCACGAGGGGAAGGGGGCCGCGGAGCGGCCGTCCTCCTCCAATGCAAATTCAATACAAAGGGGCGGCGCGGCAAAAGGACCTGTCCAAACGGTAACGGCGCCTCGGAAGGCGCCGTCCGCGAACCGTTCACAACGGGAACGACAGCACCTCGGCATCGAGGGCCGCGGCCGCGGGATACGGGGCCCACAGCGGGGCCTTGCCCGCCGAGAAGGTCACACCCCACTTGGTCACCGAACGGCGGTAGACGCTCCATTGCGGCAGGCGGTACCGCACCCGCACTACCGGCAGCGGCCTGCCGTCCCTTTGGCGCCGGAGAGAAGCTGGGGGAGGAAAGCGAACAGGGTCTTTGTCTGGTAGGCATGGCGGGCATGATGGATCCGCCCCGGCCTCAGGTCCGGGAGGCCGTGCGGGCCTGCCGCCGTGCGGGCCTCGGCCTCGTACAGCCGGCGGCGGTAGACCGCCTCGCCACAGACGCAGAGCGCCCGCTGCATGGCCAGTTCGTACACCTGCGCGGCAATATGGCTGTCAGGAATGTCATTGCCGGGGGCGCCGTCTTTCAACAGCCGGGCTGCCTGGCGGATCAGGTCTTCCCTTGGCAGGTAGAGATGCCCGGCATGGCCGGCTTCCTCCAATGTGTAGAGCAAGGCACCCTGGATACGCTGCGAATCGTCCGGCCGGACGTGCATCCGGCGGGCGATCTCATCCACGGTCTTGAAACCAAAGCCGTGGATGCGGCACAGAGCATAGGGCGAGGTCTTCAAAATCTGGATGGCCTGCCCGCCGTAGGCTTCGCGGATCTGCATACACTTGCGGACGCTGACCCCGAACGGCGCGAGGAAACTCACGATCTCCCGCAGGGCTTTGGCATCCTGATAGGTAGATACGATCCGCTCCAGCTTTTTGGCGGCGATGCCTTTGATGCCAAGCAGCCGCTCCGGTGTTTTGTCCAGCACCTGCAGTGTGTCCAGCCCAAAGGCGTCCACCAGCTGGCGGGCTGTCTTGGGGCCGATGCCCTTGATGAGTCCGGAGGACAGATACCCCAGGATACCCGCCTCGGTAGCAGGCAAAATCTCCCGGTAGCTGTCCACCGCCAGCTGGGCGCCGTAGCGGTTTTTTTCCCAGTGGCAGTTCAGGTCCACCTCCACCGTGCTGGTCTCCGGCAGCAGATAGCCGGTGGCCGTAAAGTGGATGTGCCCGTCCCGGCTGCCTGCCTTGCGGGCGGTCACAGGGACGGTCTCATCGCCGGTGCGGTAGGCGCAGATGCAGAAACCCCAGCTTTCGTCCTTGTAGATTGTTTTCTCGTAGGTGGCGATCATACCCCCACCTCCGGGCTCAGCCCTCTGTTCAGCAAAAAGGCGTGTACGAGGGCGGCGTTTTCCGGCTGGGTCACGATCAGCAGCCCTTTGCCAATGGCCAGCAGCAGTTCCTGCTGCATCTCCGGGGTCAGCGTTTCTCCGCAGACCAGGATGACGGTACAGAGCCCCATCAGCTCTTCGCGGAACCGAAGCGAGAGTCCGTATTGGCGCGGGTCGTCCAGGTCCAGCATCTCCGGCAGATAGGGCTGCGGTGCAATGGACTTGCACTCGTAGAATTCCATCACGTCGGTGGCATACCGTTTGGCGCGCCTCTGGTTTTCGACCACCTCGCTGTCGAGGCAGTCCCGCAGCGGCGCGCAGATGTAAACCACTTGGGCGGACAGGATTTTTTTCAGCATCAAGTCGATCATTTGGTTTCCTCCTTTACTTTGACAGAACAGGTCCGGCTCTCACTGACCGTTGCGTAGGCGTCATACACCTCTGGCTGGTCAAGTTTGAGCTTTTCCAGGCTCTCTTTGGAAATATGGTGGCGGTAGCGGGACGCATAGCTGACGGTGTAGGTGACGCCGTCTTTGGAGAGCGTTGCTCGCTCCGCAGTGCCCATCGCGTCCAAAACCGGGGCGATGGCCTCCTTCATGCGTTTGTCGGCTTCCCGACTCTTCTGGTCAAACTCCTGCTTGCGGGCTTTCAGCTGCACATAAAGATGCAGATCGGCGGCCAGCGCAGGAGCCAGCACAACAGCCGGTTCCTCCGGGTCGGACGGCCCGTAATGCTTGCGCAGACTGGCCAGCACCAGGTCGCCATCCTCGGTGTAGGGCGGTTCGACGCCCGCCTGGACATAGTCTTCCCAGAAATGCTGCTCGTTGCGGATCAGCTCCTCCTCCATGTCGAGATCCCGCTCGATGTACCGCTTGACGAAATCGGATTCCGAGTTGGAAAACAGGCAGGCGATCCAGACAAAGTCGAGGTTCATCACCGCCATGTAATGGCGGCACTGCAGCTCGTAGTTGTAGGGGATCGCGTCGTTCTCCCATTTGGCCTTGTTGTTGGGGTGGGAGGTTTTGCACTCCAGGATGCCGTGGCGGCCGTCGTCGGTCTCGATGAAGTAGTCCACATCCGCCTGCATGAATGGGTACAGCGGATGCCGGTACATCATCTGGATCTGGTAGACGCGGTAGCCGGTCTGACGGGCGAAGATCTCCGCCACCAGCGGCTCCAGCAAATGTCCCACCTGCAGCGTGACCCAGTTGGGTTCTTCCCGGATGGCCGGGGCGATGCCGCGCTTGTCGTAGTAGAGGTCACGGGTGGTGCAGAACGGCGAACAGCCCATGACGGCCGCGCTGTCGCTGCCGCCGATGCCTTTGCGCCGCCAGTCCAGCCAGTCCTCCTCCGCCATGCCGGCGGTGCTGACCAGCTCCACCGGTTTGTAGTCAAGATTCAACGCCATGTTCTTCACCTCACCATTTCAGCTCGCCGGGCAGGTCGTAGCCGGTCCAGTGCACCTTCAGCGCACGGGCCAGCGTCTCCTCCATCTCGGCGATTTTGGAGCCGGTGGCGCCGTCCCGCTGCAAGTAGAACAGCACCTCCATCATGGCATGGTAGACCCCGTGGGCGGTGTCCGGCTCGTCGCCGATCTGGGCGCGGTATTGCTCTACAGCCTCCATCGACAGGCGCTTGCCTATGCCCAGCTCCTTCAGCACCGCCTGCATCACGTTGGCCGGGTAGGCCAGCTCGATGTCCAGCAGCGCGGTCAAGGCGCCAAGACTGGCTTCATACTGGGCAAACAGTTTGTCCAGGTTCTCATCGAATTGGGCCAGGTCGGCGCCGCCCTTGTGGTTTTCCCGGATGGGGCTGCCCAGCGGGATGATCTTGGCATCATGGCCTTCCAGCAGCATCGGGTAGAGGTTGGCCCCGCTGACGCCGGTGTTGGAGGTTGCCAGCCGCACGGCGGGCCGGATCGAGGTCTCCTCATCCAGCAGGCCGTGGCGGGCCAGAGCCTGCCGGTAGGTCTCGACCAGGTCATCCTGGCCGGTCAGTTCCCAGATGGCGGTGACCATCTGGTGGTCAAACGACCCGCCCGCAAACTGATACCCGGGGTAGCGGACCGCCAGATAGCGCACGGTATGCTCGAACAGTTCCGGGATCTCCAGCACCGCATAGTCGTTGGCGTCGCCGCCGTGGACGGCTGAGACTTTCCCATCGGAATACCACAGCAGGGCGTCCCCGCGGGCAATGTGCAGGCATCGGTTCAGAACCTCGGCCAGATGTGGTTTGCTCAGCTGGCCCAGGGCCGAGCCGCTGATGCGGGCACGGTCGAGGATCGTTTTGACCGCGCAGCTGCGCACCGGCAGCAGGTCATCCTGTGCCTTCAGCAGCAGGCGGGTGTGTTCCATCGTGTCGTCCAGCACGCCCGCCTGCCCCTGATGCTCGTATTGACGGCGCAGGGTCCGGGTGAGCGGGTCGTGTTCGTCCAGCGCGATGATTTCCAGTTCGCGGGCCGGCTGCCGCTCCCAACGGGAGCGGTCCTGCATGGTGTGCAGGAAAGACAAGAATTCGGGTTCGCGGGCAAATGCTCTGGTAAAAGCATCCGCATAGGTCATGGTTTCATTCATTGTGGTTTCGCATCCTTTCTGTATTGATTTCTATTTCCAAAGGCGATCGCCTTTTGGACAAACAAAAAGGCGAGAACGATGGCAACGCGCAGCCCGAAAGCTGTGGTTCCATCCTTCTCGCCATGTGTTGGCAGCTGCGCCGCCAAAAGAAAAAGCCCTGTATCCGCTGCCGCACAGGCAGGCAACATACAGGGCTTACAAACTGGTTTCAATGGGGTGAACCCCAACACTATGCCGCTGCGGTGGCAGCAGCATAAAAATCAAGTACAGATACAGAATACCACAAGATGTGGTGGGTGTCAATGAAAAGCGACCTTGTTATGGTGGACTGTGTGAAAAAGTGTAGAAGGAGAGGAACAAATTGTCGCCCACTTTGTCGGGTACACTCAGCAAGGCGGCGGGCTTCAGCATACACGAGGCAGGACCTGTCAGCATTGAATAAGGTGACAGGTTTTCCCAAATCACGGGTATAGCCGCCGCCCCTTCTGGTAGACCGCATGGGTATAATATTCCAGGTGCAGACCGATCTCAAAGCCGCTTTCATCGGCAAAAATGGCAATGTCGTCCGCCAGGCCGAGAATCTCCTTCAAAAATCCCATGCTGCTGCGCCCATCGAAATAGTAGGCCACCGAGATCCGTTCAAAGTGTTTCACGATTTTTACGTCCAGCAGATATTCTTTGGAAAGCCGGATGGCCGTGGCAACAAACTTTTTGCAGCCGGACTGACGGGACGGCAGCGGGATATAGGCCATGTTTTGATACAGTCGATTCAAAAAGCTGTCAAAGGAGGGCAGTGGGCCGCATTTTGCCATTTCCGTGTGGATCTCATCCACCCAGGCTTGCAGCTCATCCGGGTCATCCTTTGGGAAGCGCATTTCATACAGTATTTTATCCATCGGCGCGTATCCCCAAATTGATGATGGTCAATTTCTTCTTGAGAGCGTAGGCATAGGTTTTGGCGGCGCCGCCCCAGCTGTGCTCCACAAAGCACAGCGCATACGCGGCGTGATCGACCATATACCGGTTCCTGGCCGGGATTGCTGCCTTGAAATGATACGTTTCAAAACCTTCCGGGTAGAGAATCGTGTCATAATACTCCTTGCAGTCGATGCGGAAAGACAGGTAGGGAATCACCAGATGGCTGCGAACCTTCGGAAAGTCATTCCGGCAGGCAAAAACTGTAC
>CASFQF010000031.1 GCA_949296635.1 uncultured Alistipes sp.
GCCCTTCGACCCGCGCCTGCGTCAGATCATACCTGCGGCTGTAGCCAAGGCCGCCATAGAGTCGGGCGCAGCCCCCAAACCCGAATAACAGTCAAATACGTTCATACAATATTCGAAGGCGGCCCTGCCCAAACGGCAAGGCCGCTTTTTCATACGCTAACGTTACATGCTGCCGCACGAAAAAACTTTGTACAAACCCGTTTTTATTCGTACCTTACCGGATCTTTCCAAGAAAGAACAACCTTAAACATGCCTGACATGTCATGATAAAACCACACAACACATTTCCGTATGCCGCAGCCATAACGCTCGCCATCCTCCTGCTCGCCGCATGCGGCCGTAAAAACGGCAACCCTGCCATCGGATCGGCCGACGGCTCCACAGAGATATACGTCACCGAAGGCGAAGCGGCCTCCACGGGTATCATCGGCGGCGCCGACGGCCCCACGGCCATATATACCGCAGACGGCACAACCGCACCGGATGAAGGGGCGGCCGGCACGGAAGGGAAACTCGCCGCAAAGGGGCTCGAACTCATCAGCCGCCTGAGCCGCCTCGCCCGCAGCAGGCAGTACCTGTCGCTCATGACCTCGTCGCAACCCGTCCTCAACGAAGCCGCCGTCATCGCCGCAGCCGACTACGCCTCGCCCAGAGAGATATTCGTCATAGACGGCGCATGTTTCAAACCCGACACCACCGATTTCATAGCCTCCCACATAAAAGACAAGGCCATACGCTCCACCGCCGCCATGATAAACGGCCTCAACGGAACGCAGACGCTCTCCGCGGCCGCGATGCTGCAGACCGACGACGCCTTCGTCTGCCGCGGGCTCGACCACACGGTGATATATCTCTATGCCTACGATGCCGCATACAGCGCCATGGTATCATACAAGCCATGTGCAGACGGCACGGTCTTGGCCGCCGCCTCGTTCGTAAAATTCCCATCTTCGGGATCCGCAGCCGTATCACGATACGTCGCCGAAACGATCGCATCGGCCCTCGGCTCGACAGACATCACCGTACGCAGCATCGACATCCCGTAACATGCACGCCACACGGGAACACGAAAAGAGACCCGGCCTTTCGGTCGGGTCTCTTTTCGTATATCGCCGTTCGGATTATCCGAGGAACGAAAGCAGGATACCGGCAGCAACGGCCGAACCGATCACACCTGCCACATTCGGGCCCATGGCATGCATGAGCAGGAAGTTGGCGGGATTCTCCGACTGGCCCACCTTCTGCGATACGCGCGCAGCCATAGGCACGGCCGACACGCCGGCAGAACCGATCAGCGGGTTGATCTTCTCCTTGCTGAAGAGGTTGATGATCTTCGCCAGAACCACACCGCCCGCTGTACCGAGGCCGAATGCCACGACACCCAGCACGAGGATGCCCAGCGTCTGCCAATTGAGGAAGGCATCCGCCGTTGCCGTGGCACCTACCGAGATACCGAGGAATATGGTCACGATATTCATCAGCTCGTTCTGGACCGTCTTGCTCAAACGCTCTACAACACCGCACTCCTTCATCAGGTTACCCAGCATAAGGCAGCCGATCAGAGGCGCAGCCGAAGGCAGAAGCAGCGATATGATGATCGTAAGCACGATCGGGAAGAGGATCTTCTCGGTCTTCGATACGGGACGCAGCTGCTTCATCACGATCTTGCGCTCCTCCTTGGTGGTGAGGGCCTTCATGATGGGGGGCTGGATCACGGGGACCAATGCCATATACGAGTATGCGGCAACGGCGATGGGACCCAGCAGGTGGGGTGCCAGCTTCGAGGTGAGGTATATCGCCGTGGGGCCGTCGGCACCGCCGATGATACCCGTCGAGGCTGCCTCGGCAGGGGTGAAGCCCAGAGCCGTGGCACCGAGATATGTAGCGAAGATACCCAGCTGGGCCGCCGCACCGAGCAGCAGGCTCTTGGGGTTGGCGATCAGCGGGCCGAAGTCGGTCATGGCGCCTACGCCCACGAATATGAGACAGGGGTATATACCGAGCTTGACACCCAGATAGAGGTAGTCCACCAATCCGGCCAGAGAGTCGAAGCCCTGCCAGTGCACATGGCCGCCGGCAAAGAGTTCCGAGTGGAACATGCCCGCTCCGGGCAGGTTCGTCAGAATCATACCGAACGCTATGGGCAGCAGCAGCAAAGGCTCATACTGCTTAACGATGGCCAGATAGAGCAGCACGCAGGCGATCACCAACATGACGATGAAACGCCAGTCCTGAATCAGGCCCACGATACCCATACTCTGAACGAAATTCAACAGCGACTCGCCGACATGTATATCGGCGTCTACCGTCTGTTCGGTGGTCTGCGCCGCAACGGCCGCGTCGTCCGCCTGCGCCGAGGCCAAGGCCGAACCCCACGCCTGCACGGTAAGACCGACTGCCGCCACAGCCAGCAACATAAACAGGTATTTCTTAATGTTCTTCATCTGTAGCAAGGTTTAACGGATTAAGCCAAATCGATGAGCGCATCGCCCTGCTGCACGGCCTGACCTGCCGACACGTGCACGGTCTTCACCGTACCGTCGGCCGGAGCCATAACTTCGTTCTCCATCTTCATCGCCTCGATGATGATGAGCGTATCGCCGGCCTTGACAGCATCGCCGGCCTTGACATTGACCGAGATAATACTGCCCGGCAGGGGCGCCGTAATCGAATTGGCCGAAGCCGCCGCCTTGGGAGCCGCTGCGGGAGCTGCGGCCTGCGCTGCGGGGGCGTGCTTGGGCGCGGCAAGGTGAGGCACGGCAACGCTCTCGGCGCGCTCGACCTCCACGACATACTTCTTGCCGTTGAGTTCCACTTCGGCCACATTGTGCTCCTTCTCCGCCACCGTAGCCTCGTACTTGGTTCCGTTTATGCTGAATTTAAGTTTTTGCATCTCGTTTTCAATTAAAATGATACATTATTTTCTTGGCTCAAGATCCAATAGGGCGAATCCTCGCGCTTGATGGTAAGCACGTCGCTCTCCTCATCGTGTACGTCGTAGTACAGGTGCAGGGCAAAAGCCACGGCTGCCATCTCCTCGTCGTGCGACTCCACGACGGGAGCCTCTGCCGGCTGCTGCACGGGCTTACGGGCGAAGATCTTGCCGAAGAGCACGATAACGCCGATGAGCAGCAACAGCACGACGAACACCAACGAGAAACCGACCAAAGTGATGATCAGCGCGTTTCCCCAATTTATCGCTAACATTGTCATAATCGGAATCTGTTAAATTACAACGGAATGTTGCAGTGTTTCTTATTGGGATTGTGCGTACGCTTGTTACGCAGCGACTCCAGAGCGCGGATCACGCGGAAACGGGTGTTGCGCGGCTCGATCACGTCGTCTATATAACCGTAGCGGGCGGCATTGTAGGGGTTCGAGAACTTGTCCTTGTACTCCTGCTCGAGCTTCTCGACGAACTTGGCCTTCTCATCGGGATCGGTGATGGCGGCGAGCTCCTTGGCGTGGAGAACCTCAACGGCACCGCTGGCGCCCATGACGGCGATCTCGGCCGTAGGCCATGCGTAATTGATGTCACCGCGGATATGCTTCGACGACATGACGATGTACGCACCGCCGTATGCCTTGCGCAGCGTAACGGTGACCTTGGGCACCGTAGCCTCGCAGTACGCGAAGAGCAGCTTGGCGCCGTGGGTGATAACACCGCCGTACTCCTGACCCGTACCCGGCAGGAAGCCCGGCACGTCGACCAGCGTCACGATGGGGATATTGAAGGCGTCGCAGAAACGGACGAAACGCGCGGCCTTGCGGCTTGCGTTGATGTCGAGCACACCGGCCATGAAGTTGGGCTGGTTGGCGATGATACCCACGCTCTGGCCGTTGAAACGGGCGAAGCAGGTGATGATGTTCTTGGCGAACGAAGCCGCACTCTCCAGATACTCGCCGTTATCGACAATGCCGCGGATAACGTCGTACATGTCGTAAGGCTTGTTCGGATGGTCGGGGATGATCTCGTTGAGCGTATCCTCCTTGCGGGCGATGTCGTCCGTGCAGGGAACCTCGGGAGCCGACTCCAGATTGTTCTGCGGCATGTACGACAACAGGTTGCGGATAAGGGCTATACCCTCCTCCTCGGTGTCGACGGCGAACTGTGCCACACCGCTCTTGGTGGTGTGCATCGTGGCGCCTCCAAGCTGCTCCTGCGTCACATCCTCGCCCGTAACGGTCTTCACGACCTTGGGGCCCGTGAGGAACATGTACGAAGTCTCGCGGCGCATGATGATGAAGTCGGTCAGTGCCGGAGAGTATACCGCACCGCCGGCGCAGGGACCGAATATGGCCGAGATCTGCGGGATCATACCCGAAGCCATAACGTTGCGCATGAATATGTTGGCATATCCCGCCAGAGCGTTCACGCCCTCCTGTATGCGGGCGCCGCCCGAGTCGTTCAGACCGATGCACGGCGCGCCGTTGCGCATGGCCATATCCATTACCTTGCATATCTTCTCCGCCATCGAGACAGACAACGAACCTGCCGTTACCGTGAAATCCTGTGCGAAGACATACACCAGACGGCCCTCGATGGTTCCGTAACCGGTAACCACGCCGTCGCCGAAGGTGTGTTTCTTCTCCATACCGAAATCATAGCAGCGGTGCGTTACGAACATGTCGAACTCCTCGAAGCTACCTTCGTCCAGAAGCATGTGGATACGCTCGCGGGCCGTATACTTGCCCTTGGCATGTTGTTTCTCGATAGCTTTCTCACCGCCGCCCATACGGGCCACTTCACGATTCTCGATCAGATTCGCTACCTGTTGTTTTTGAATTTCGCTCATAGAACTGTTACGCTTTTATTTTGATTACTTGTTCTTGTCCTCGCACAACTCGGTCAGGATACCCTGCGTAGACTTCGGGTGCAGGAATGCTATGGTCAGGCCCTCGGCGCCCTTGCGCGGGGTCTTGTCGATAAGGCGGATGCCCTTTGCCTCGGCGTCGGCCAGCTGCTCCTCGATGTTCTCGCACGCGAGAGCCATGTGATGGATACCCTCGCCGCGCTTCTCGATATATTTCGCTATGGTCGACTCCTCCGACGTGGGCTCCAGAAGCTCGATCTTCGTCTGACCGATCTTGAAGAAGGCGGTCTTCACCTTCTGGTCGGCTACCTCCTCTACGGCATAGCACTTCAGACCCAGCACGTTCTCCCAATACGGAATAGCCTCGTCGAGGCTCTTTACGGCAATACCAAGATGCTCAATGTGTGAAACTTTCATAATTGCAGAATTTAGTGATTATTGTATTTTCAGTTATGTTCCCTTTCGATTCGTTTCATTTCGCACAAAACAGTACAAAGATATAAGTAATATCTTGAATTATGAAATATTTTAATCGGATTTAGCCAATTTAAAAGTCTTTTCGACACATGCCGCGCCTTTTTTCACACGCCCCGCAGCCGGCATGGGAGACACCGCCCGCCCGTACGGAGCAATCAGGCTCCGGATACATGCCATACCGCGCCGAGGATTGTCGCCGAAGGTTTGTTTCTTTGGGCGAAAGTTGTTAAATTCGCTCCGACAAACGACACGCAACCGCATGATGAAAAAAATACTGCTCACACTCGCCGTCCTCGTTGCGGCGGCAGCCCCGCGGGCCGAGAACATCGTCATCGGCGAGCCCGTGCCAAAGGTGCACATACGCCAATGGCTCATGGACTTCCGCCCCGCGCCGGCCGAATACACGTGCATCGTATTCTACCACTCGGAAAGCCCCGCGTGCCGCAGATCGCTCCCGACGATAAAACGTGTCGTCGAGCATTTCGGCGGCAGGATGAACGCCATCATCATAACCAAGGAGGAATACGACGACGCGGGCGTCACACTCACCGAGCACCTCGACGACCATATCGGCGTCGCCTTCGACGATGACAACAAGACCTTCCGTTACTTTCAGGTGATACACATCCCCTACTGCGTAATATACGACCGCAAGCACCGCGCCGTATGGTGCGGCAACCCCGCCGCTATGGACGAGAACCATCTCGAAAAGATAATCGACACATCGAAAGAGAAGAACAAGAACACACGCAACAAGAAGAGACAACAACCATGACATCGTATTCGAAGATAGAGCATTACGAAAAGGAGTATGCCGACACCCACCACGACACGGCCCTCAACGTCACCGAAGGGGTCGACGACCAGCCCATCGTGAACCCCCATTTCGTACGCAAACGCCGCCGGACATTCACCATCGACGAATATGTCGACGGCATCCTGCGCGGCGACATCACCATACTCTCGCAGGCCATAACCCTCATCGAGAGCAACAAACCCGAACACTACGAACAGGCGCAGCAGATAATCGAGAGGTGCCTGCCGCATGCGGGGCGGTCGGTACGCATAGGCATCACGGGGGTCCCGGGGGCCGGCAAATCGACCTTTATCGAAGCCGTGGGCAACATGGTGGTATCGTTGCGGCACCGTCTGGCGGTGCTGGCCATAGACCCCAGCTCGGAGCGCAGCGGCGGCTCGATCCTCGGCGACAAGACCCGTATGGAGAGCATATCGTCGAACCCCGACATCTTCATCCGCCCCTCGCCCTCGGCCGGCTCGCTCGGAGGCGTAGCCCGCAAGACGCGCGAGACGATCGTCCTGTGCGAAGCCGCAGGCTTCGACGTCATATTCATCGAGACGGTCGGTGTGGGACAGTCCGAGACGGCCGTGCATTCGATGGTCGACATGTTCATGCTGCTGCAGATCTCCGGCGCCGGAGACGAACTCCAAGGCATCAAGCGCGGCATCATGGAGATGGCCGACATGATGGTCATCACCAAGGCCGACGGCGAGAACCTCCACAAGGCCGAATTGGCACGGGCGCAGTTCCAGAGTGCGCTGCACCTCTTCCCCATGCCCGACTCCGGCTGGCGGCCCAAGGTATACACCTGCTCGGCCGTGGCTCAAACGGGCCTCGAGGAGGTATGGAAGGGCGTCGAAGAGTTCCTCGACCATATACGGGCAAACGGCTACTTCCAGACCAACCGCAACCGCCAGAACAAATATTGGATGTACGAGAGCATAAACGACGCCCTCAAGGAGAGTTTCTACCGCGACCCCGCCGTCGCCGGCCACATAGCCGACGTCGAGCGGCGCGTACTCGACGCCAAACTGAGTTCGTTCATCGCCGCCAAGGAGCTGCTCGACATATATTTCGACGACAAACGGCGCGGCAATTGACCCGTCGGGCGCTCCGTACGCGCTTCCGCGGAGACACTCGGCCAAACCCGCAGAGATCCGTATCGGCACCACTCCCGATACGGATTTTTCTTTCCCGCCGCACGACACATGCCGCCGCGCGGCCCCGAATCGCCCGTAATCCGCACATACGGGCCCAGACCGCATAAATATGCGAGAAAACCTCCTTGACGACGAAATCAAACGGCAAATATTTGCATTTTTATGATATTCATACCTACATTTGAAATTCGGAAACCTAAAAGAAACCTCACATAGATTATGAGTCAAGTAAAATTCTACCGAGGCGGAGACCTGCCTCTGGAGTTGCACAAGGTCCGTGTCGTGCAGAAACTCCACCTCGTACCCATCGAACGCCGCCTCGACGCCATGAAGGAGGCGGGATTCAACACATTCCGCTTGAGCACACGCGACGTATACCTCGACATGCTCACCGACAGCGGCACCAACGCCATGAGCGACAACCAGCTTTCGGCCATGATGCGAGCCGACGACGCCTACGCCGGCTCGCAGTCGTTCGAGCGCCTGCAGAAGGCCGTAGAGGATGTCTTGGGCAAGAAATACCTGCTGCCCGTGCATCAGGGGCGTGCCGCCGAGAACATTATCTGCCGCACCTTCATCAAGCCGGGCAACGTCATACCGATGAACTACCACTTCACCACGGCGCTGGCACACATACTCGAAAACGGCGGCAGGATTGCCGAACTGCTGTGCGACCACGCCTTCGAGTTGAAGTCCGACCACCCCTTCAAGGGCAACATCGACATCGACAAACTCGAGCGCTGCATCAAGGAGAACGGTGTGGAGAACATACCCTTCATCCGCATGGAGGCGTCGACCAACCTTATCGGCGGGCAGCCCTTCTCGCTGGCCAACATGATGGACGTACGCCGCGTGGCAGACAAGTACAACATAATGCTGGTGCTCGACGCCAGCCTTTTGGGCGAGAACGCCTACCTCATCAAGCAGCGCGAGGACAAATGGAAGGAGAACTCGATGGGCGAGATCATCCGCATGATGACGGGGCTGGCCGATCTGGTCTACTTCTCGGCGCGCAAGCTCTCGTCGTCGCGCGGCGGCGGCATCTGCACCAACCAGCGCGCCCTATACGGCAAGATGGAGGCGATGATACCCCTTTTCGAAGGCTTCCTTACATACGGAGGCATCTCGGTGCGCGAGATCGAGGCTATGGCCGTAGGTCTCTACGAGACGCTCGACGAGACCATGATCAGCCAGAGCCCGTCGTTCATCAAATACCTTGTCGAGTCGCTCGACAGCAAGGGCATACCGGCCGTGACGCCCCCGGGCGTGCTGGGCGCGCACGTCGATGCCATGAAATTCTGCGACCACATCCCGCAGGAGGAGTACCCGGCCGGAGCTTTGGCCGCGGCACTTTATATATGCTCCGGCATCCGAGGCATGGAGCGAGGCACCATCTCGAGCGTACGCGACGAGAACGGCAAGGAGATTCTGGCCGATGTCGAGCTGCTGCGTCTGGCCGTGCCGCGCCGCGTCTTCACGCTCTCGCAGATAAACTACGTTATCGACCGCCTCGAATGGCTTTACGACAACCGCCATCTTATCGGGGGCCTGAAGTTCGTATACGAACCGCCCGTGCTGCGTTTCTTCATGGGAGGACTGGAGCCCACGAGCGACTGGCCCGCGAAACTCATGCACAAGTTCCGCAAGGATTTCGGCGACAGCCTCTGACCGGCGGCCAGCATGTCCGATACGCGAACGGCTCTCCCTGTGCAGGGAGAGCCGTTCCGTCATTTTCACATCCGCGCCGCCAGCATTACAGGCGCAGGAATATACGGCTGCGGTACATCGCCATAAGGATCAGGAATATGATGAGATAGTTGGCGAAATTGAGCCATACGCCGTAATACCCGCCCAAATACTGCTCCAGCCCGTATGTCAGCGACGAGGCTATGCAGCGGAAATTCACCACCTGCGCCAGCACGTATGCCGTAATCGAGTTCATTCCGTATATCTTGAGCCATTCGAGCCCGCGCGTATGGCCCTTGTAGTCGATCCAATAGTAGAAGATCCCGAGCAGGATGAAACATATACCGCCCGCGAACAGGGTCATGCTGCAGCTCCATATGGTCTTGATGATAGGCATCTGCAGGCTCCAGAGCAGGCCTGCGGCCACCAGCGCCGCACCGATGCCGAGCAGGCGTTTCACCGCGCGCGCACCGTCGTTGCGCCCCTCGCGTGCTATACGTCCCGCAAAGCTGCCGAGGAGTACCGTTACGCCGAACGTAAGGCTGCTCAATATCCACGTATAATGGTAGTATCCCGAGAAGTGCCATCCTGCATCGTCCCAATAGACGCCGTCGCGGAAACGCCCCAGCACGGCACGGTCCACCGCCTCGGCGAAATTGCCGTCGGGGGTGAAGTCGCCGAGGAATGTCATCGGCGCCCAATATGCCGCCAGCAGCAGCACCGCCACGGCGATCTGCCCGCGCAGCGAACAGTGGAGCATTGCGATCGAAGCTATGAGATAGCCCGCGCCTATCGCCTGCAATGTATTGGAATACAGATAAATTTTGTGCGGGTCGAGACCCAGCAGGTTGCCCTGTACGACCATGCCGAGAATAAACAGCAGCACCACACGGCGTGCTATGCGTTTGTATGCCGCACGCTTGTCATCGCCGAACTTGGCGAACGAGAATGGCATCGACGCTCCTGCCATGAACATGAACAGGGGCATGATGATGTCCCACACGCGGAAGCCCTCCCACGCCACATGTTCGAACTGCCGCAACACGCCGTCGAGCCACGACACGTCGAGACGGCGCGCCAATGTCACGAATACGGGCTGGAAGAATACCAGAAGGAAAAGGTCGAATCCGCGCAGGATGTCGAGCGAGGCCAAGCGCCCCTTCTCGGGCGATGTTTGAGACGTCATTGAGGATAGTTTTTTCGCATCGGAGACGGGCCGCAGCCCATCCACCTGCAGGTTAGTATCGGTTGTCGTCTACAAATATACGACAATATCGTCACCGTTGCAACACCCCGACGCATCTATTGCATGTATGCCCACAACACCACCTGCCGTTCGCGCTGCAGTATGGCGTCGAGTGTCGCCATGTCGCGCACCGAGAGTACGGGGCAACCCCAGCTGCCCGCCGTCGCCACGGGCCATATCGGGAAAGAGGTGGTATACCTCCACCCGTGCAGCACGACACACCGCTGCCGCAGCGAGGCGTTCGTTGCGTCGAGGCCGTCGAGACGGTATGCCACGCCGTAACGTCCCTCGTAACGCTCCGCCACGAGCGCGCGACCCTCGGAACTAAGGTGCGACCCGTCCGCATCCGAGACGCGGGCGCGGGCGCTCCGCACATGAGACTCTGCGCTGCCGCTGCCGTGGCTTGCGACAAAGATATGCATGGCACGCCCCTCGCGGAAATCCCACACGGCAAACCGCCGCCGTCCCGAGTGGCGCGACAGGTCCCACAGCAGAGCCACACGGTCGTTGTAACCCCGCCCGCGGCAGAATTCCAGCAGTTCCGCCGCATGACTCTCAAACCCGCCGCCCCTCATCGTCCGGCCTCGGCCTCCAACTTGCGCACGAGTTCGGGCATTCCCTCGGCCGCACGTTTCTTGATATGCGTAAGCGGGTTGCGGATAAGTCTCGTATCGGGATTTCCGGGATCCACAAGCCATATCGGCACCTCGCGCCGCACATAATGCACCAGCGATGCGGCGGGATATACGGCCAGCGACGTGCCCACGACGATAAATATGTCGGCCGTGGCGGCTATGCGCGCCGCCGTGTCGAACATGGGCACCGACTCGCCGAAGAAGACGATATGCGGACGCAGCAGCGCCCCGTCGGGGCCGCGGTCGTCGAGATGCTGCTCCCAACCCTTTATGGGGACGATCACATCGGGATTGCGCTCGCTGCGCAGTTTGCGCAGTTCGCCGTGCAGGTGCGTCACGCGGCTCGAACCGGCACGCTCGTGCAGATCGTCGACATTCTGCGTCACAACATCCACATCGTAAAAGCGCTCCAACTCGGCTATGGCGTAGTGCGCCGCATTGGGCTTTACGTTGTCGAGTTCGCGGCGGCGCATGTTGTAGAACTCGATCACGAGGGCGCGGTTGCGCGCCAGAGCCTCGGGTGTACATACATCCTCTATGCGATAGTTCGCCCACAGCCCGTCGGCATCGCGGAAGGTGGCCAAGCCGCTGTCGGCACTCACCCCCGCACCCGTAAATACCACGATCTTCTTCATATCCGGAAATGTTTTTATACTATTTACAAAAATACGCAAAACGTCCGCCGATAGCAACCTCCACCATGCAAAAAATCTCCGGCCGCAATCCGCAACCGGAGATTTCGTAACACAACCTTGATAACAACACGCTACGGTCACTGCCCGTCTGTTCCGTGCCAATAGCGCAGACGCAGATGCGCCACAGCGGCTATGGCAAGAGATACGGCTGCAATGGACAACGTCAAGGGCAGATCGTCCCACTTGTCCTTGTATGCAAACACGGCCGTAGGTATTACCAACATACACGCACCCAACTGCCAGCACCACCTGCGGCATCGGCGCCACCATAGACGCGCACTCTGACGGTAGACCTCCACGTTACGCACGACAATCAGCACCAGCGTCAGCGGCACCATTATCACCATCAACGTATTGTCCAAAGTCTTCATGGCTTCGCTCTGCGCCAGCTCAGAATCCGACCACCGCATAAAGCCGCTCACCGCAAAGGCGGCTAGGCCCATCGTCAGCCACCAGCGGCCGAGCCACTTCTTCCATTCCTCCATATGCAAAATGCTTTTTACTCTTTCGCCGCAGTTCCGTCCACAGCCGATGGCATATCCTTATCCGCGTCAACCCCGGCTGCGGCATCTGCAGCCGCTGCCACCGACCTCTTCAGGCGGCCGCTGCGGCGCAGGGCATCGGCGATGATCCACTGCAGTTGTCCGTTTATGCTGCGGAACTCATCGTCGGCCCACCGCTCGAGCGCCTCCATCGTGGCGGCATCGACACGCAACACAAAACTCTTGTTTCCTCCACTCTTGGCCATTGCTGACGGGTTTCCGATTTACTCTATCAATGTATTAATGGTGCAGCGTGCCGGCATTCACTATCGGCTGCGCCGACTCGTCACCGCACAGCACTACCAGCAGGTTGGTAACCATGGCCGCCTTGCGCTCCTCGTCGAGCTCCACAACCTCATCCTCCGAGAGGCGTTCCAAGGCCATCTTAACCATCGACACGGCACCCTCGACGATCTTCTCGCGCGCCGAGATTATGGCATCGGCCTGCTGGCGGCGCAGCATCACGGCCGCAATTTCGGGGGCATAGGCCAAGTAGTTGATCCTCGCCTCCACGACCTCGATACCCGCGATGGCCAGACGCTCGCCCAGACGCTGCTCCAGCACCTCGTTTATCTCGTCGCTGTTGCTGCGCAGCGTAACCTCGCCCGAGTCGGTACCGTTGTCGTCGTAGGCATAAAGCCCCGCCACCTGACGCAACGCGGCATCGCTCTGCACGGCCACGAAGTTCTCCAGCATGTGCATGCGGGCGCTCTGCGACACCTGCCCCTGCGCGTTGGCCGCCACGTCGATGTCGAAGACGGCACGGTAGATCTCGTCGGCCTTCAGACGCCATACCAGCACCAGACCGATCATTATCGGGTTGCCCGTCTTGTCGTTCACCTTGATCGGCTCGGCATTGAGGTTGCGGGCGCGCAGCGACAGCTCCTTTTTCGTCATGAAGAAATTGACCCACCAGAAACCGGTCTTGTAGAACGACCCGCGGTACTCGCCAAAGAAGGTCAGCACGCGCGCCTCGTTCGGTTCCAGAAGCATGAAGCCCTTGTTGGTGATAAAGAAAAAGAGCAGCAGCAACACTCCCGCCGCCACGATCCAGCCGGCCGCGGGCGCCTCCTGATTCGCACCGTATATAATCAGCGCCACCGATGCCGCCTTGCCGAGCAATATCAACGCCAACGCCACAAAACCGTTGGCACGCCATCCGTTGTATTCGTAATTCTTGTTTTCCATAGCTTGTTAGTTTTGGTTAATATCATTTTGATATTACAAAGATATAAAAATAAATCCCCGTATTCCAAATTTTCCCGACATTTTTTTATTTCGCGGCCAGAGATCGCACAGACCCGTACGGCGTTTCGTCGAAAAATACCTATATTTACAGCAACAATTTATCCGAATTCACCCGAACAGCATTTCCACACCCATGAAACATCTTCTGCGCACATTTACCATGCTGGCGGCCATTGCCGCCGTCATCGCCGCACCTTCGTGCCAAAGCGGCTCGGAGGCAGGACTCCGCCTTATGAGTTACAACGTCCGCAACTGCCGCGGCCTCGACGATTCGGTATCGTACGAGCGTATCGCCCGCATCATCACCGACGCTGACGCCGACATCGTCGCCCTGCAGGAACTCGACAGCATGACCACACGTTACCCGGGGCAGGACGTGTTGGGGAATCTGGCCGAGTTGACAGGCATGTACCCCACATTCGCGCCCTCGATCGACTTCGCGGGAGGAAAATACGGCATAGGCATGCTTTCGCGCGAAAAACCCATCTCACACCGCCGTGTGCCGCTGCCGTGCCGTTCGGAGCCGCGTTCGCTGCTCATAGTAGAGTTCACCGACTGTTACTACTGCTGCACGCACCTCTCGCTCAATGCCGAGGACCGCGTCACCGACGTCTGCATAATCATCGACGAGTTGTCAAAGCTCGACAAGCCCGCCTTCATCGCAGGCGACTTCAACGCCGGCCCCGACGAGGAGGCCATGCGCCTGCTCTCGCAGCACTTCACCGTCTTCGCCAAGGAGCCGCCGGCCACGTTCCCCGCTGACAAACCGACAGACGAGATAGACTACATTTGCCAATATACCGCCACGCAGCCGCACACAGCGGCCGAGGTCGGAAACCACCATGTGATCGAGCCGACGGAGTCGGCCGACGTTGCTACGGCATCGGACCACCGTCCCATCGTCGCCGACGTGCGTTTCGAGAAATGGGTCGCCTCGACAGCGGAATAACCCCCGCCATATGCGGCAAAGACCGAGGCGCACCCCTACAAAAGAGTGCGCCTCGGTTCATAATACGTATGACCGGCATTCGCGTCAATGGGTGAAGACCCTGCCTTTCTGGTGTATCTTCTTCTCGGATGCTATACGCGACGGCGTAGGGTACTCCAGCTTCTCGAACTCGGCCACGGCATTGCGTATGTCGCCCAGAAGCATGTCGGCCATATCGCGCGACATGCCCTGACGCGCCACCACGCGCATCACGACAACCTCGTCGAGGCTCTTGGGCAGCGTATAGGCAGGCACCATCCAGCCGCTCCGCTGCAGCGCCGCCTGCAGGTCGTACAGCGTCCACTTGGCATTCCTGTCATATTCTGGGTCCATGTACCAAATGAACAGCGGGTTCACCACATTAGCCGCATAGTTCCTGAAGCAGGGCATCTTGCCGATCTCCTCATGGCAATATTTCGTGATGTTCATCGAGTTCTGCTGCACCTCGCGATAGCCGTCGAAGCCCAAACGTATGAAATTGTAATACTGCCCGAGGATCTGCGCCGCGGGACGCGAAAAGTTGAGCCCCACCTGCGTGATGCTCGCCCCCAGATAATTGACGCTGAACGACATCTCCTCGGGCAGGTACGACTTGTCGCGCCATACGACCCACCCGAGGCCCGGATATACGAGGCCGAACTTGTGGCCCGAGGTCGAGATCGAGCAGACCCACTTGAGGCGGAAATCCCATTTCTCGTCGGGGGCCGTGAAAGGCAGGATGAAACCGCCCGACGCCGCATCGACATGTATCGGTATGTCGTGCCCCGTGTTCCTGTTGTAGCGGTCCAGAGCGCGGTCCAGAGCCTCCACGTCGTCGTTCAGGCCCGTCCACGTCACGCCTGCGACGGGTACGATACAGATCGTGTTCTCGTCGCACAGTTTCAACGCCGCCTCTGCGTCGAGTGTGGGATGCTCCAGCGAGATGGGCACCGTACGCATCTCTATCTGCCACAGCTGGCAGAATTTCTCCCATACGATCTGGAACGCGGCGCTCATCACGAGGTTAGGTTTGTCGTAAGGTTTGCCCTCCTTCCTGCGCTTGGCGCGCCAGCGAAGCCATGCCGCCACGCCGCCCAGCATGCACGCCTCCGACGAGCCGATGCCTACGGCGCCCGTCTTCCACGCATTCTTCTCGGGCGTATGCCACAGGTTTGCAAGGATATTTATACAGCGGCCGCACATGACAGCCACACGCGGGTACTCCGTCTCGTCGATGAAATTGACGTTTATGGCGTCGTTCATCAGTTTTGTGGCATAGTCATCCATGTAGGTGGTGACGAAGGTGGCGAGGTTCAGCCGCGGCTGCGTCTGCGAGTAGGTCTCGTCCTTGACCATGCGGTAGGCGATTTCGGGTGTCGTCTTGTGTTGCGGGATAAACTCCGTAGGTGCCGGCGCAAGCATCTCCTCCGAGCCGTAGACGGCGGTCTCGGCGGTGGCCCGCGCCTCCTTTGTCTGATCTGTTTTCATAGGATTCGGTTTTAGTTTCGGTATTGGTACGACAGCAAATTTCTCACAAACTATGCCACCGGTCCCCGCACATCTCAAAAAAGTCCCCGAATTTTTGCTTATAAAAAAAAACAGCTATATCTTTGCACCACGAAATCGGTAAGGATTTCCCTGCCCGTCTGTTTCGGCAGCGGCAGGACGACGGGATGTAGCGCAGTCCGGTTAGCGCACCTGCTTTGGGAGCAGGGGGTCACAGGTTCGAATCCTGTTATCCCGACCAAAGAAGGGGGGGGGCTGGATAAAAGTTCCGCAAGAGTTCTGAAAAAATCCGTCCCCAAGGACGGTAAACATAAAACCAAGGTCATCGGGATGTAGCGCAGTCAGGTTAGCGCACCAGCTTCGGGAGTTGGGGGTCACAGGTTCGAATCCTGTTATCCCGACAGATGACGAAAGCCACCGCTTGCAAGCGGTGGCTTTTTGTTTTCACACGGCACGCCGCATCATATCAGCGGCAGCAGATACATCGACGCCGCATAGGCCGCCACGAAACATACGGCGAAAGCCGCCACACCCTTGCCGTTGCGTACGTTGGCCGCCACGGCAAAGGCCTTGTAACTCCAATACAGATACCACACGAAGAGCGCCAGCGACAGCAGCCCCGTCACCGTCAACGCCCCAATATACTGCATGGCCGTATTGATGTTGCCGTCGGCGACCGCCGCCATAACACCGCGCCAGCGGGGCACGGCGAAGATCAACAGCGACACATCGAACGGTATGCGTGCGAAGAGGTTGCCTGCGGCGACATCGCGGAAGCGGACCTTCGACTTCGACAACAGCACCCCTGCCGCATAAAGCAGCACGGCGAAAAGCAGCCACGCCGCAACCTGCCGCGCCGTAGCCGCCCACAGCATGTCACCGGCAAAATTCACCTGCGTGAGCGACGAGAGGCGCAGCCCCGTCTGCCACATGAAAATCGAGATCAGGATCAGCGCCGCGATACCCCAGCACAGGGTCTTGCGCAATGACATGTGCTCGAAAGGATTTACAAATTTCTTCATATCCATAACCTGTCCGTATTTGTCCGTTAAACCATAAACCTTATATAATATTACGTCCGTCGGCGGTACTCTCCTGCCCCGCCGCGGCCGTCACTGCTTTGTCTCGGGCGGCATGGCGTGCCGCAGCTCCCCTATTATCTCATCCAGACGGTTGCGCACAGACGGGTAGCTCAACCCCATGCGCGAAGCCATCTCCTTGAGCGAGCCGCTGCACATCACGAAGTCCATGACGAAACGCTGCTCCTCCTCCGACAGGCGCAGCAACGGCGGCAGAAGGTAGTCTCCTACGATCTGTGTGTCGCATGCGTGGCAATACATCGACCGCACGCGCAGCACGCCGCCGCACGAGGGACACGTCTTGG
>CASFQF010000032.1 GCA_949296635.1 uncultured Alistipes sp.
TCGAACAGGCCCACGGTGTTGGGGTTGGTGAGCATGAGCCCGGCCGTATCCGGCCCCACGGCCTTTTTGAGCGCCTCAATGTCCACGCCGCCTTCGGCGTTGGAGGGTACGGAAACTACGGTGAAGCCCGCCATGGTGGCGGAGGCGGGATTGGTGCCGTGGGCGGAATCGGGCACGATGATCTTCGTGCGGGCCGTGTCGCCCCGCGAGAGGTGGTAGCGGCGGATGAGCAGAAGGCCCGTGTATTCGCCGTGCGCTCCGGCCGCAGGCTGCATGGTCATGCCGTCCATGCCGGTGATTTCGCAAAGCAGGCCTTCCACCTCGTACAGCGCTTCAAGGCAGCCCTGCACGCTTTCTTCCGGCTGGAGGGGATGAATGTCGGCAAAGCCCGGCAGGGCGGCCATTTCCTCATTCAGCCTGGGGTTGTACTTCATGGTGCAGGAGCCCAGGGGGTAGAAGCCCTTGTTCACGCCGTGGGTCTGGGAGGCAAGCTCGGTATAGTGACGGCCGAGGTCCACCTCCGCCATTTCCGGCAGGCGGGGAGCGGCGGAACGCAGCGCGGAAGAGGAGAACTGCACCTTCTCCACATCGCATTCGGGCAGGAGGCTTTCGCAGCGGCCGGGACGGCTTCTTTCAAAAAGGAGTTTCATTGTGCGCATACCTCCCGGATGGCGGTGACGAGTTCATCCATGTCGCTCTTGCTGCAGAGTTCGGTGCAGCACCACAGGATGCCGCCTTCCACGGGCAGCCCGCCGAGTATGCCCCTCTTCGCGAGTTCCCGGCAGAGATGTTCCGGGTCCACGGGGCAGCCGGTGAGAAATTCGTGGAAGAATTCCCTGCCTTCGTGGCGCAGGCCGAAGCCGGGAATGCGGGCAAGTTCCGCCGCCAGATAATGGGCGTGGGCGGCGGAGTTTTCCGCCGCGCGGCGCAGCCCCTGCGGACCCATGGCCGCAAGGTAGACCGACGCCGTCATGGCGCAGAGCGCCTCGTTGGAGCAGATGTTGGAAGAGGCCTTCTCGCGGCGTATGTGCTGCTCGCGGGCCTGCAGAGTGAGCACGAAGGCGCGGCGGCCTTCTCCGTCCACGGTTTCGCCCACGATGCGGCCGGGCAGGCGGCGCATGAGCTCCTTTCTGCAGGCCATGAATCCGAGATAGGGACCGCCGAATCCGAGCGGCATACCCAGAGGCTGGCCTTCGCCCACGGCGATGTCGGCCCCGTATTCCCCGGGCGTTTTCAGAAGACCGAGGGAAATGGGGTTCGCCCCCATGACCACGCGGGCTCCGGCTTCATGCGCGGCGGAAACAAGGGCGTCCATGTCTTCCAGCACGCCGTAGTAGTTGGGGCTCTGCACATAAAGGCAGGCCGTGTCGTCGGAAAGGGCCGCGCGCAGATCTTCCACTGCGGTGGCGCCAGACGAGACGGGAAGCACCGTAACGGGCACGTTGCGGCTTTCGCAGTAGGTTTGCACCACCTCGCGCACCTGCGGGTCGACGGTTCCGGCAAGGATGACGCCGTTTTTGCGGCGTTCAAGGCACATGAGCACGGCTTCGGCCGCAGCCACGGCCCCGTCGTACACCGAGGCGTTGGATACGTCCATGCCGGTGAGCTCGCAGATCTGCGTCTGGTATTCAAAAATGGACTGAAGCACGCCCTGGCTTATTTCCGCCTGGTAGGGCGTGTATGCCGTGACGAAGTCCTCCTTGGAGGTCACCGTCTTCACAATGGAAGGAATGTAGTGGCGGTATGCGCCTGCGCCGCGGAACACGCTGCGGAAGCGCACGTTCTTTTCCGCAAGAGCGCTTACCTTGCGCGCCGTTTCCATTTCGCTCAGTCCGTGGGGGAGGTTGAGCTCATGCACGCGCACCTTTTCGGGCACGACGCGGAAAAGCTCCTCCTCGGACGTGAGGCCCAGGGAAGCGAGCATGGCCTTCCTTTCCTCCCCGGTCGCGGGGATGTAGCTTCCCATGCTAGGCCTCCTCGGACTTGCACACGGCCTCGTAGCCGGCCGCGTCGAGCAGTTCGCCCACGGCTTCCGCGCCGGAAACCTTGATGAGCCAGGCTTCGTAGGGGGAGGCGTTCAGCAGGGCGGGGTTGTCGAGAAGCGCTTCGTTCACGGCGGACACGGTGCCGGTCACCGGGCTGAACACGCCGGACACGGCCTTCACGGATTCCACGTCGGCGAAGGAATCGCCCATGGTCACGGTGTCGCCTTCCTGCGGAAGGTCGATGAACACGATGTCGCCGAGGGCGCTCTGGGCAAAGTCGGTGAGGCCGATGACGTAAACGTCGCCTTCGGTTTTGATCCATTCATGGGAAGCGGTGTACTTGAGTTCGGCGGGAATCTTGGACATGGCTGTGCTCCGTAGGGATAGATGGTTCAAAAAGGAGACGGAAAAGGGCCGGTTCAGCGTTTGTAGAAGGGAAGAGGAACGATTTGCGCGCTCACGCGGCGGCCGCGCACGTCCACATCCACAAGGGTGCCGGGGGCGCTGTGCGCAACGTCCACAAGGGCCATGGCCACGGCCTTGCCCACGGCCGGGCAGTGGGTGCCGGAGGTGGTTTCGCCTATGCGTTCATCGCCCAGAAATACATCCTGATGTTCGCGCGCGATGCCGCGGCCCGTCATGACGAGGCCCACGCGCACGCGGGAAGGTTCTCCCGCCGCCGCAAGGGCGGCTTTGCCGATGAAGTCGGGCTTTTCCATCTTTACGCCGAAGGAGAGCCCCGCTTCAAAGGGAGTGATGTCTTCGTTCATTTCATGGCCGTACAGGGGCATGGCGGCCTCAAGGCGCAGGGTGTCGCGTGCGCCGAGTCCGCAGGGGATGAGCCCGTATTCCCTGCCGGCTTCACGCAGCATCTGCCAGAGGCGGACGGCGTTTTCCGGCGCGGTGTAGATTTCATACCCCATTTCGCCGGTGTAGCCCGTGCGGGACACCATGCACGGAATGCCGCCAACCGAAATGTCGCGCACGGCGGTGTAGTACTTCTGCGGCAGCTCTTCGGCAGGGGCGAGCCTGGCGAGAATGTCGGGCGAGGCCGGGCCCTGCAGGGCGAGCTGCGCCACGGAATCGGAAATGTCCTCGGCCTTCGTGCCGGGCAGAAGGTTCGCCGCCATGTGGGCGTAGTCCTTGTGCCGGTTGGCCGCGTTCACCACGGCGAGGTATTCCTCTTCACCGAATTTGTAGATGACGAGGTCGTCGATGACGCCGCCTTTTTCATTGCACATGACACTGTAGCGCACCTTGCCCACGGGCATGTTCGTGAAGTCGTTGGTGAGCAGGTGATTGAGCGTTTCCAGTGCGGAAGGGCCGGTAAAACGGATTTCTCCCATGTGGGACACGTCGAACAGGCCTGCCGCCCGGCGCACGGCCATGTGTTCCTTGATGACGCCGTCCGCATACTGGACGGGGAGCAGATAACCGGCAAAGGGGACGATCTTGCCGCCTTCCGCGATGTGCACGTCGTAAAGAGGGGTTTTCTGTTCCATGGGCCTTCTCCTCGAAAAAGGGAATAAAAAAGAGGCACAGATAACGAACGACTTCGTCATCTGTGCCTCTGTTACTAACCTGAAAGATTCTCCGCCGGGCGGATTGCCTCATTGGTGCATTGCTGCTTTCCAGAGTTTGTCCAGAACCGGTCCTTTTGCCTGAGAGTTCTCGCGGCCCCTTCGGCGTCGCCTTCCGGCGCTCTCTCCCGGTTCCTTCATCCAAATCCATGCACGGCCCTATTCGTTTGAAAGAACCACAGAAAACTGTCGTTCCAATCTGCTTGTTCAATATCACGGGCATGGAACAAGGTCAAGATATGTTGCCGGAGCGGCGCGGGAACTCTTTTTTTCCTCACCGTTCCGGCGCTCGGGGAGAAGGCGGCGTTTCGCCTTTGTTTCCGGGAAGATGGAGCAGTACCTTCTTCATGGTTTTCGTGCGGATACCTTTCGGCGTGCCGGGGAGTGAGGGCATGGCATACCGGCGGTTTCCCCGGCGGGCAAATTGCGTTAGAAGAGAACCTGCCCGTACGGGCAGGGAGGAGATACGCCGTGGAATTCGGTTTCAGATTTGCGGAAAGAAAGGATACGGCCCTGATTTTGCAGTTCATCAGGGAACTTGCGGACTATGAGAAGATGCTGCACGAAGTCGTCGCGGATGAAGGAACGCTGGAAGAGTGGATTTTCGACAGAAAGAAGGCGGAAGTCATCTTTGCGCTTGAAGACGGCAGGGAAGTCGGCTTTGCCCTGTTCTTCCATAATTTTTCCACCTTCCTCGGCCGGGCGGGCATCTATCTGGAAGATTTGTACGTCCGGCCGGAATACCGCGGCAGAGGATACGGAAAGGCGCTGCTGAAGAAGCTGGCCGCCCTTGCCGTGGAGCGCGGCTGCGGCCGCCTGGAGTGGTGGTGCCTCGACTGGAACAGGCCGAGCATTGATTTTTATCTTTCCCTCGGCGCGGAACCCATGAAGGACTGGACGGTGTACAGAATCGCCGGGGAGACGCTGCAGAATCTTGCCCGGTAAAGCAGGACTCCGCAGGGGGCTTTTTGCCGGAACAGGCGGAGCAGCACGCTGCATGGCCGGAAGCTGCGGAAAAGGCTCGGCGGACCGGTGCGTATGTATCTGCCCCGAAGAGGAGAAAAGAAACGAAGGGCCGCCCCGGAAGGGCGGCCCATTTTCATGCAGAAGCGCCGGATCAGGCCGACTTGTCGGTGAGGGTCAGCTTTTTCTTGGTGGCGGAAATGCTTTCCGTCTGCACCTTGCTGCGGTCGGTGTAGTGGGTGTGCAGCAGCTCGTGGGCCTTGTGGGAATTCGGCTCGCCGAGGAAATCCTCATACAGCCGGATGATCTGCGGGTTGTTGTGGGACTGGCGGCGCGGCATGTTCTTGTCGATGGTGAAGAGGCCCTGCCTGCGGTCGCGGGCATGGGGATGATAGTCCTTCTTCACGCGGCAGGTGCCGCCGCCGTCCACGCAGCCGCCGGGGCAGGCCATGACTTCGATGAAGGTGTAGGGGGAATTGCCCGCCACGGCCTGTTCCGCAAGCTTTCGTGCATTGGCGAGCCCGTGAACCACGGCCACCCTGATGACGCCGTTGCCTTCGCCGAGGTCCACCTCCGCTTCGCGCATACCTTCTTCTCCGCGCACGGGTACGACGTCCACCCCGGGCAGTTCCTTATGGTTGAGCACGGCGTACACGGTACGGACGGCGGCTTCCATCACGCCGCCCGTGGTGCCGAAGATGACGGCCGCGCCGGTGGAATCGCTCATGTAGGGATTGTCGAATTCTTCCGGCTCCATTTTCGCAAGATCGATGCCGCAGCGGCGGAAGAGGCGGGAGAGTTCGCGCACGGTGAGCACCACATCGGTATCGGGCGCGCCGTTGACATGGAGCTGGGGCCGCGCGGCCTCATCCTTTTTCGCCGTGCAGGGCATGATGGATATGGCGCGGATTCTCCGGGGCGAAAGGCCCATTTTCTCGGCGAGATAGGTCTTGATCAGGGAACCGGTCACCGCCTGCGGGGAACGGGTGGTGGAAACGTAGGGCAGCACTTCCGGGCAGTGCTTTTCCGCATAGTTCACCCATGCCGGGCAGCAGGAGGTGAAGAGGGGGAGCTTGCCGCCGTTTCTGATGCGGCTGAGCAGTTCCGAACCTTCCTCCATGATGACCACGTCGGCGGCGAAATCGGTGTCGATGACCACGTCGGCGCCGAGGCGGCGCAGCGCGGCCACGATTTTGCCCTGAACATTTTCACCGGGAGCAAGGCCGAACTCCTCGCCGAGCACCACGCGCACGGAAGGAGCAAAGGAAAACACGGTGGTGAGTTCCGGGTTGGCGATGTAATCGAGCACGGAGTCGTTTTCATCGCGTTCGGAAAGAGCTCCCGTGGGGCAGACCAGCGGGCACTGGCCGCACTGTATGCAGGCGGAGATGTTCTGGCTGGGGGCCATGCCCACGCCGATATGCGCGCCTACGCCCGTGCCGTCCACGGTAAGGGCGGCCACGCCCTGCACCTTGCGGCAGACTTCCACGCAGCGCAGGCAGCGCACGCACTTGGTCATGTCGCGCACCATGCCGCGCATGGTGTCGTCGAAGGGGCGCACGGAAGGCATGCGCGGTGCGAAGCGGTTGCTGGAAAGGCCCACATATTCGGCCAGATCCTGCAGTTCGCAGTTGCCGTGACGGGCGCAGGCGCCGCAGTCCTGATCGTGATCGGCGAAGATGAGCTCCACCTGAAGGCGCTGCATGTCGCGCACGCAGGCGGAGCGGGTGTTCACCCGCATCCCTTCTTCCATGGGAGTGTTGCAGGTGGTCATCATTTCGGTATGGCCGTTTTTGTCCGTCACTTCCGCAAGACACACGCGGCAGGTGCCGGGCTTGTGGTCGAGAGGCTGGAAGTGGCAGAGCGTGGGAATGAAGATGCCGTTGCGCCGGGCCACCTGAAGGATGGTTTCCCCGGCCTCGAAACTATAGTCACGTCCGTTGATGGATGCATTCATGGCAGATTCTCTCAGAAACGGTTAGGCTTTGAAACCGGGGATGGGGGAGCGGGTGACGACGGACATGATGCGGTAGCAGCGCATACAGCGTCTGGCTTCCTTCCACGCCTCTTCCTGACTCATGCCCAGTTCCACTTCCTTGAAGTTGCCTGCGCGTTCGGCGGGGGCGAGTTCGCTGAGCTTCACGCGGGCTTTCTTTTCCTGCCCGCATACCGGCTCGTCGCCGAGCAGGTCGGCCTTGCGGATGAGTTCGCTTATGCGTTCGCGGGCAAGGAAGGGAGGCTTGCCGTATTCAAGATAGCTCACAATGGCCTGCGCGCCGATGGAACCCTGAGCCATGCCGTGGATGAGCACGCTCGGGCCCTTGGTGCGGGGACCGGTGGTACCGTCGCCGCCGGCGAAGACGCCGGGCCGCGAGGTGGCCTGATATTCGTCGACGATGATGCAGTTCTTGCGGTCGAGGGCGATGCCGTCTTCCTTGGTGAGCATGGCGGGATCGCTCTTCTGACCGATGGCGGCGATGACGTGGTCGCAGGGAATGACGAATTCCGAACCGGGGATGGGCGTGACGCCGCGGCGGCCGAGGTGTTGCGCGCGGCGTTTCCCGACCGCGAGGTGGTGGGGATCGACTGCCGCGTGCTGGTGCGCCAGCACGGGTCGCTGCACTGCGTGACGATGCAGTATCCCGCGGGGGTGGAGCTCAAGGGATAATGCTGTGAAGAGGATTGTAATATAATATAGGTGACGACAATGAAGGTTGCATTGATACAGCAGCGGGCGGCCGCTTCGGCCGCGGAGAACCGCCGCAATCTGGCCGAACGCATAGCCGAGGCTGCGGCTGCGGGTGCGGAACTGGTGGTATTGCAGGAGTTGCACGACTCGTTATATTTTTGCCAGACGGAGTCGACGGACAATTTCGATCTGGCGGAGCCTATACCCGGCCCCGCGACGGAGTTCTACGGCGCGGTGGCGCGGCGGTGCGGCGTGGTGCTGGTGACGTCGCTATTCGAGCGGCGCGCGGCGGGGCTCTACCACAATACGGCGGTGGTCTTCGAGCGCGACGGCTCGGTGGCGGGCCGCTACCGCAAGATGCACATACCGGATGACCCGGCCTATTACGAAAAGTTCTATTTCACGCCCGGCGACCTTGGTTTCCGACCCATACGCACATCGGTCGGGGTGTTGGGTGTGCAGGTGTGCTGGGACCAGTGGTATCCCGAGGGTGCGCGCCTCATGGCGCTGCGCGGGGCCGAGATGCTGATCTACCCTACGGCCATAGGCTGGGAGAGCAGCGATACGGATGACGAGAAGGTGCGTCAGACAGAGGCGTGGCGTACGGTGCAGCGCGGCCATGCCGTGGCCAACGGAATCCCCGTCGTGACGGTGAACCGCTGCGGCCATGAGCCTGACCCGAGCGGCGCCACGCGCGGTATAGAGTTCTGGGGCCACAGCTTCGTGGTGGGGCCGCAGGGCGAGATCCTTGCCGAGGCCGGTACGGATGCGTGCGTTACGGTCGTGGATGTCGACATGCGCCGCAGCGAGCAGGTGCGCCGCTGGTGGCCCTTCCTGCGCGACCGCCGCATAGACGAGTTCGGCGACCTGCTGCGCCGTTATGCCGACTGATGCGGCGCAAGGCATTACGGTAGATACAATGACGGCATCCTGCGGTGGTGAGATCGCGGGATGCCGTTGTCATTATAATAATTATGTACGGAGGAGGGGTCAGTCCATGCGGTCGCGGTAGTCCTCGTAGCCGTAGCGGCGCAGCAGGTCTATGGCGCCGTCCTCGCGCAGCATGGCGATGGCGGGGTGGCCTATGCCGTTGAACATGCATGTCTTGACGGTAGTGTAGTGTATCATGTCCTCGAAAAGGATATATTCGCCTGCGGTCAGCGGGTGGTCGAAGGCCCATGTGCCCATGAAGTCGCCGCTCAGGCAGCTGTTGCCCCCGAGACGGTAGAGGTGGCTCCCTTCGGGCGCCTGTTTCGCGGCCTCGGCCCACTCCGGCGGGAGCGTCACGGCACCGCGCACGGCGGGCTGGTAGGGCATTTCGAGGCAGTCGGGCATGTGGCACGTGAAGCTGACGTTGAGGATGGCGGTGCGTATGCCCTTGTTCTCCACTATATCCACCACCTGCGAGAGCAGCGGCCCCGTCTGCCATGCGAAGGCCGACCCGGGCTCGAGGATTATATTCAGGTGGGGATAGCGCTCGTGCAGTCCGCGGATGGTATCCACAAGCAGGTCTATGTCATAGCCGCGGCGTGTCATGAGGTGGCCGCCGCCGAGGTTGAGCCACTTTATCTGGGGGAACCACCTGCCGAAACGCGCCTCGACGTGTCGGAGCGTGCGGGCGAGGGCGGCGCTGTCCGACTCGCAATGGCAGTGGCAGTGGAATCCCTCGATGCCGCGGGGCAGCTCCGCAGGCAGTTCCGAGGCCAGAATGCCGAAACGGCTGCCCGCGGCGCAGGGGTTGTACAGGTCGACCTCGATCTCGGAATATTCGGGGTTGATGCGTATGCCGCAGCTTACGGGGCGGCCCGATGCCTCCACCTTGGGGTGGAAGCGCTCGTACTGCGTAAGCGAGTTGAACGTTATGTGGCTGCTGCAGGCGACGATCTGCGGGAACTCCTCCTCTGTGTATGCCGGCGAGTAGGTATGGGCCGGACGTCCGAACTCCTCCGTCGCGAGGCGCGCCTCGTTGAGCGAGCTGGCGGTGGTGGCGTCGATGTACTCGCGGAATATGGGGAAGGTGCGCCACAGGGCAAAGGCCTTGAAGGCGAGTATTATCTGGCAGCCGGCGCGGTCGGCGACGCCGCGTATGAGGTTGAGGTTGCGGCGCAGCAGCCGCTCTTCGACGATGTAGCAGGGCGACGGGAAGCGTCCGTACTCTTCGGGACGTATATCTGATTCCATCATGGTTGTATTGTTGTGCGGCGCGGCCGGCGGCATGTCGTGCACGGCGGTACGCGGCGCGTGCCGTTGCAAAAGTAACCAAAAAGCGAGGGATATACAACACCCGGACATGGGGGAGCTGCGCCCCGACTCGCGCCGCACGCGGCGGAAAAGGTGCTGCGGGGTGCCATAATGTCGTATATTGGCAATATTGGTCTGCCATTGTCTGCCAACTATGGCTTTGGATGTCCGATTCGGGCTCTTGGCAAAGGATTTGCTTTGTGTTATGTCGAAAACGGAAAAACGAATAACAAAACCATATTATGAACATCAATTCATTAACCATCAAGGCGCAGGAGGCACTGCAGGGTGCGGTGAATCTTGCAAAGGAGCGGGGGCAGCAGGCCGTGGAGCCCATGCACCTGCTCAGCGTCCTCATCGCCGAGGACGATTCGCTGAGCGCGTTCCTGTTGGGGCGTGTGGGTGTGAATGTCAAGGCTCTGCGCGAGGAGGCGCGCAAGGCCGTCGAGGCCATACCCCGCGTGTCGGGCGGAAACGGCGAGCAGTATTTCTCGGGCGATACGTCGAAGGTCGTCCAGCGTGCCGTCGACTTCACCCGCAACTTCAACGACAAGTACGCTTCTGTCGAGCACCTGCTGCTGGCGCTCGTGGCCGAGCGCGGCGCCGCGGCCGACATGTTGAAGCGTGGCGGCGCTACGGAAAAGGAGCTCGTCGAGGCGATACGCACCTTCCGCCGCGGTGCGACGGTCGACTCGCAGACCTCGTCGCAGGAGTTCAACGCGCTGGGCAAGTACGCCATCAACCTCAACGAGATGGCGCGCAACGGTAAGCTCGATCCCGTCATCGGACGTGAGGATGAGATACGCCGCGTGCTGCAGATCCTCTCGCGCCGTACCAAGAACAACCCGATCCTCGTAGGTGAGGCCGGCGTCGGCAAGACGGCCATCGCCGAGGGTATCGCCCACCGTATCGTCGACGGCGACGTGCCCGAGAACCTGAAGTCGAAGGTGATCTTCTCGCTCGACATGGGCGCCCTGATCGCCGGTGCGAAGTATCAGGGCGAGTTCGAGGAGCGTCTGAAGGGCGTCGTGCAGGAGGTCATAGCCAGCGACGGCGAGATCCTGCTCTTCATCGACGAGATACACACCCTCGTAGGCGCGGGCAAGAGCAGCGGCGCAATGGATGCGGCCAACATACTGAAGCCGGCCTTGGCGCGCGGCGAGCTGCGGACGATAGGCGCCACGACTCTGGACGAATACCAGAAGTATTTCGAGCAGGACAAGGCACTCGAACGCCGTTTCCAGATGGTGATGGTCGACGAGCCTACCACCGAGGATGCCATCTCGATCCTGCGCGGCCTGAAGGAGCGTTACGAGAACCACCATCAGGTGCGTATCAAGGATGAGGCCATCATCGCGGCCGTCGAGCTCTCGCACCGTTACATCACGTCGCGGTTCCTGCCCGACAAGGCCATCGACTTGGTGGACGAGGCTGCGGCGCACCTGCGGCTGGAGATGAATTCGGTGCCCGAGGAGATCGACAACCTCGACCGCCGTATCCGCCAGCTGGAGATCGAGCGCGAGGCCATCCGCCGCGAGAACGACGAGCAGCGTGTCGAGAACCTGACGCGCGAGATCGAGGAACTCAAGTCCAAGGAGTCGGCCCTGCGCGCCAAGTGGCAGGGCGAGCGTGACCTGCTGCAGAAGATACAGTCGAACAAGGACGAGATCGAGCGCCTGAAGATCGAGGCGCAGCAGGCGGAGCGTCAGGGCGACTACGGCAAGGTGGCGGAGATACGCTACGGCCGCATCGTCGAGGCGCAGAAGCAGATCGACGCCCTGCAGGAGCAGCTGAAGCTCACCACCTCGGGCGGCGAGGCCATGATCAAGGAGGAGGTCGACGCACAGGACATAGCCGAGATCGTATCCCGTTGGACGGGAATACCCGTACAGCGCATGCTGGCCTCGGAGCGCGAGAAACTGCTCCACATGGAGGACGAGCTGCACAAGCGCGTCGTGGGGCAGGAGCAGGCCATCGAGGTCATATCGGATGCCGTGCGGCGCTCGCGTGCCGGCCTGAACGATTCGCGCAAGCCTATCGGGTCGTTCATCTTCCTCGGCACCACGGGTGTCGGCAAGACCGAGCTGGCGAAGGCCCTTGCGGAGTTCCTCTTCAACGACGACACGATGATGACACGTATCGACATGAGCGAGTATCAGGAGCGTCACAGCGTCTCGCGTCTGGTCGGGGCGCCCCCGGGATACGTGGGTTACGACGAGGGCGGACAGCTCACTGAGGCCGTAAGGCGCAAGCCTTATTCGGTAGTGCTGCTCGACGAGATCGAGAAGGCGCACCCCGATGTCTTCAACATCCTGCTTCAGGTGCTCGACGACGGACGTCTGACAGACAACAAGGGGCGTACGGTCGACTTCCGCAACACGATCATAATCATGACCTCGAACATGGGCTCGCAGATCATACAGGAGAATTTCTCGAAGGCGTTCGACGGCGAGAAGATCTCCGAGGATGTGGTCGAGAAGACCCGCCGCGAGGTGATCGAGATGCTGAAGGTGCAGCTTAAGCCCGAGTTCCTGAACCGTATCGACGAGATCGTGATGTTCGAGCCGCTGACGAAGGCCGACATCGGGAAGATCGTCGACATACAGATGGGCATCATACAGAAGATGCTTGCGGAGAACGGCATACACCTCGAGTATACGAATGCGGCGCGCGAGTTTATCGCCCGTGCGGGTTATGACCCGATGTTCGGTGCGCGTCCCGTCAAGAGGGTTATACAGCGCGAGGTTGTGAACGACCTTTCGAAGCGTATCCTTGCCGGCGAGGTCAACCGCGAGCGCCCGATCAAGATCGACGCCGAGGACGGCCGCCTCACCTTCTCGAACTGACGCCGCGGCGGCCATTCCGCTTGATCCCTATATTAAGGACCGATTCCGATCGGTCCTTTTTTTTGTGCCTGCCGGAAAAATTCATATCTTTGATAAGCCTCGGAGAGTGTTCCGCGGCCTCAAAACATTGTCCTTATGAGAAAGATTCTGGTGGCGGGCGCTCTGGCCGCGGTATGCATCGCCCTGACGGCCTGCGGCCGCCGCGGTACGATTGCGGTGGAGAACGAGGGTGCTGGTTCGGACCTGCTGCGTATATCGCACCCTGCGAAATACCTGTTGCTGCCCGTCGAGGAGGCTTGCGGCGAGAAGCGCGTGACGCTGGTGACGGGTTCGCCGGCAGACGTGGCGATGGATGTGCGCCTTGCGCATGACAGCGTCGACTATTTCGTCCCGTTCGAGCTTCCCGCGGGTGCGGCGGAGGCTGTGGTGCGTGTCGAGGGTGTGGCTCCGGATGCCGTGTTCTGGGATCGGGTGGCGCTGTCGGACCGCTTCGACACGTCGAATACCGACTACTACCGCCCCGCATACCACCACACGCCTGCATACGGGTGGATGAACGACCCCAACGGCCTCGTATACAAGGACGGCGAGTATCACCTGTACTACCAGTACAACCCCTACGGCTCGAAGTGGGGGAACATGCACTGGGGCCACTCCGTGAGCCGCGATCTGGTGCATTGGGAGCCGCTGCCGGCGGCCATCGCGCGCGACACGATGGGCCATATCTTCTCGGGCAGCGCCGTCGTGGATAAGAACAACGATGCGGGCTTCGGCCGCGATGCCATTATCGCTTTCTACACCTCGGCGGGCGACCGTCAGGTGCAGTGCATGGCTTACAGCACCGACAACGGCCGCATCTTTACCAAATACGGGGGCAACCCCGTGCTGACGCCCTTCGACGGCCTGCGCGACTTCCGCGACCCGAAGGTCTTCCGTTACGAACCCGAACAGAAGTGGTACATGATCGTCTCGGCGTATAAGGAGATGCGTTTGTATTCGTCGGAGGATATGAAGGAGTGGGAGTATGTGAGCGCCTTCGGCGACGGGTACGGCGTGCAGCCCCGTATGTTCGAGTGCCCCGATTTCGTGGAGCTGCCAGTCGACGGCGACGAGCGGAACCGCAAGTGGGTGATGATCGTCAACGTGAACCCGGGGTGTATGTTCGGCGGCAGCGCCACGGAGTATTTCGTGGGCGATTTCGACGGGCGTGAATTCGTCTGCGAGAGCGCCCCCGAGACGGTAAAGTGGCTCGATTACGGCAAGGACCATTACGCTACGGTGTGCTTCTCGAATACGGGGGCGCGCACCATCGCCGTGCCGTGGATGAGCAATTGGCAGTATGCCAACGACACCCCCATCATGCAGCACCGCGGCGCCAACGCCCTGCCGCGCGAGCTGTCGCTCTATACGAAGGATGGTGAGACATATGTGGCGGCCGGCGTGGTAGAGGAGGCGCGGCTGCTGCGCGGGCGCAGCAGGCAGGCCGGCGACGTGTCGGTCGAGGGAGAGCACATGCTTGCGGATCTGGCGGCGGGGTTCGGCGGAGCGTTCGAGATAGAGTTGGATGTGACGCCCGGCCGCGCCGGCCGTGTGGGTATGGAGCTATGCAACGGTGCGGGGGAGAAGGCGGAAATATATCTCGACATGGAGGCGGGGCGTTTGGTGATGGACCGTACGGAGAGCGGCGAAACGGGTTTCGGCCGCCGTTCGGAGGAGTATGCCGATGCCGCACCCGATGCCGCGGGACCGTTGAATTACGCCAACGACTTCGCTCTCGCGACGTGGGCGCCGTTGTCGTTGTGCGAGGGCGGCACTTACCGTCTGGACATATTCGTCGATCGTTGTTCGGTGGAGATATTCGTCGACGGCGGCCGTATCGCCATGACCAACCTCGTATTCCCGACCGAACCCTACGACGCGGTGCGGCTCTTCGCGGAGGGCGGTACGGCGCGCTTTTCGGATGTCACGGCGTATGAACTGAAACTTTGAGCGGTGAAACGGCGCGGAATATGCGATTGGGCGGGCATCGTGTGCGGATGTTGCACAGAAATGAGTATCTTTGCGCCGGTAGAAAGAACTGAAAACAGACCATGAAAAGACTTTTGATCGTACTGTGCCTTTTGGCGGCGACGGCGATGGCGGCCGCAGCGCAGGAGAAATTCCCCATGATAACCATTCCCGAGGATGTGACCGACCCTATGGCGCGTGCGCGCTATTTGAGCGACCACTTCTGGGAGAACGTCGATTTCGGGAGCGCTTCGGACGCCTTGATCGAGGAGGGCCTCTCGGAGCTGATGCCCATATTACGCATCGTCGACTACGATGCCGTGACGGCGTCGTGGGCGGCGGCCGTAAAGCGGGCGGAGAGTTCCAAGACGGGTGTGGCGCATCTGCTTACGGTGTGCCGACGTGTGCTCAACGACCCTGCGGCCGACACCTATGACGAGGAGCGTTACCGTGCGCTGCTGCATACGGCGCTGGTGTCGAAAAAGATCACGAAGGCCGACAAGGAGCCGTTCCAGCGCGATCTGGTGATGCTCGAGGTCAACAATGTCGGTACTGCGGCTACCGACATCGAGATCGTCACGGCCGACGGCGGCAAGACGAAACTTTCGGAGGCGAATACGCCCGTCACGGTGCTTTTCCTGTACGAGCCCGGGGCCGTAGACAGCAAGCTGGAGAGGTTCCGGCTCTCGCAGGCGCGTCTGACGAACTACCTGATGCAGGCCGGCGGCCTCACCGTGGTGGCCGTGGCCTGTACTTCGGACGCCGCGCTCTGGGAGAAGAACCGCGGCGACATACCTGCGGCGTGGACGAGCGGTTACGATGCCTCGGGTACGATTACGGGTGAGGGGTTGTATGACCTGCGTGTCATGCCGCGCCTCTATCTTCTTGACGAGAAGAAGGTCGTGCTGTTGAAGAACACGAGCAGCGACGAGATCGAATCGTACCTGTATGAGATATTGCAGAGTGCGGCGCGCCAGCAGCAGGCGGCTGCGGAAGGCCAGAATGCAGAGGGGGCGGCTGCGGCCGAGTGACGGCATTGCGCCGTAGGGACGTGCTTCCGCCATGAACGAAAAAGAGTAAAGCGTGCGCTTTACTCTTTTTTTTGCTGCTGTACGTTTGGGAGGGAATTGCGTCGGGCCTATCGCGCCTGCCGCTTGATGCGTTCGCGCATGGTGTCGAGCTCCTTCTTCCATGTCACGGCGCAGATGACGGTGGCCATGACGCAGGCTGCGGTGAAGAGCCAGAAGGTCGCGTCCCATCCCAGCGACGAGTGGCCTGCGATCTGACCCACGACGATCTTCGACAGCACGGCATCCCCCAGCAGGTATCCGAAAAGACCCACGAATCCGGCGGCGGTGCCGGCGGCGTTCTTCGGCACGAAACTCAAGGCTTGTATTCCGATCAGGGCGATAGGGCCGTATACGGCGAATCCGGTGAGTGCGAGCGCCGTATATACCACGATGCGGCGGGTCGTGTCGAAATCGCCGCCCAAGACCGAGGCTACGGCATCCGATTGCCAATATGCGGCCACACCGATTATCACCAGCACTATGTATATCACGTTTACGGGGGCGCAGCGGCCGTTGAAGAAGCGTGACGAGAGCCATCCGCAGACGATCGTGCCCGGTATGCCCGCATATTCGAACAGGGAGAAGGCCACACGGCTCTGGTTCTGTGTCATGATCTGCATGTCGTGCATGTATGTGGGCGACCAGTCGCTTATGCCGTATCGCACGAAGTAGACGAAGACGTTGGCTGCGGCTATCATCCACAGCAGCCGGTTGCGGAAGACATAGTCGACGAAGAGGCGGCGGAACGGGATCTTCTCCTCCTCGCCCTTTTCGGCGGCGCGTCCCGTATAGTCGCGGCGGTGTTCCTCGATCGGGGGCAGGCCGCACGACTGCGGCGTGTCGCGCAGCGTCCACCAGCAGAAGAGTGCTACGATCATGGCGACGGCGGAGGGGAAGACGAAGGCGGCGCGCCAGCTTTGGGCGATGCCCGCGGCGGCGAAGAGGGCGATACCGGCCGAGACGAGCAGTGCCAGCGATCCCCCGCCCACATTGTGGGATGTGTTCCATATCGACATCTTGAAGCTGCGTTCGTTCTGCGAGAACCAGTGGGCCATGATGCGACCGCAGGGCGGCCATCCCATGCCCGAGAGCCATCCGGCGGCGAGCATGAAGACGAAGAGTATGGCGCAGTTGACCGATATGGAGGCCGAGAAGGGTATCAGGCCCACGCTCATCATCACGGCCGAGGCGACGATGAGGCCCACGACGAGGAACTTGCGGGCGTCGGAGTGGTCCGACAGGCTGCCCATGATGAATTTGCTGAAGGCGTAGGCTATGGGTATTCCGGCCATGGCCATGCCAGCGCTCTCCTTGTCGAGCAGGCCCTCGGCGATCATCCCGGGGGCGGCGAGAGAGAGGTTCTTGCGTACCAGATAGTAGGCGGCGTAACCGAAGAATGCCCCCAGAAAAACGCGGAGGCGCATGCGGCGGTACTCCGCATCGACCTTGTCGGCGGCGATGCGCGGTGCCGGAGCGGGAGGGTTGAAGAATTCGAGCATCGTGATCGGATATTGGTGTATTCAGGTGTAAAGATAACGAAAAATAACTTGCCTGCCCGCGCGAAGGCGGTTTTTCGGCCTGTTACGGCGATGGGCGGGCGGAATAGCGTAAGCGTAATAATTCTATTGTCGTGCTGCCAGACCATTTACGTATTTTATTTTTTCATTAGCGTCCCGTTAAAATGGGACGAGTTAAACAATTAATCAAAAAGCCCCGGAATCAGGGGATCATTTAGATCTTTGACATCATTGAAATTAGTCT
>CASFQF010000033.1 GCA_949296635.1 uncultured Alistipes sp.
CGCTTGCGACAGGTATGGACTGCTGGTGGTTGAATGTATTCCCGGATGGCAATATTTCAACGAGGATCCGGTATTTACCGAACGGCTTTGCCAGGTGGCCAGACAGATGATTCGTCGCGACCGTAACCATCCGTCCATAGTCCTTTGGGAGACTGCGCTGAATGAGACGCATTATCCGTTGGAGGTGGTCAAAGCCATTTATCGGATTGCCCATGAAGAGTATCCCGGCAATCAGATGTATACATCTGCCGACTATTTCAGCCATGAAGAGACGGAACCTTACTATGACGTTTTCTATAAACAGGTGGGCCGTTTCCCGAAGGACGGGAATGTGATGAGTAATTACCTGGACGACCAGATTGCTGTCAAGCCGCTCCTTACGCGTGAATGGGGTGACGGAGTAGGTGAAAAACCGCGTGTACGCCTGGATGAGAATGAAGAGGAGCAGATGAAGCAATGCCGCGGACGTTTCCAGCAGCTGATAGGGAAAGGCTATTTCGACTGGTGCATGCTGGATGCCAATCCGCGTATGGGCGGCCATTTCTTGTGGAGTTACAACGACTATAACCGGGGGGCGGAAGAGTATACGATGTTCTGTGGTGTGGTCGATGTGAACCGTTATCCGAAGTTCAGCTACTACATGATGCAGAGCATGCGGCCGGCGGGGGTCTCGCAGGAAGACCTTTATGAAGGGCCGATGGTACATATCGCCTCGTTCAACTCGTCGGCCGGATATGAGACCTCCACTACGGCGATCCCCGTCTTCTCGAACTGCGACGAGGTGCGTCTCTACCGTAACGGCAGGCTTGTCGGACGGCGTACGCGCGAGGAGATGGAGGCGGAGTACGGCGCCATCATCGGCAAGGGCGGCAGCCCCATGTATACGTTCGATGCGGGCGGTTACGAGAGCGGCGAGCTGCGTGCCGAGGGTCTGGTCGGCGGGCGTGTCGCGGCCGTGCATACGGTGCGTACGGCGGGGGCGCCGCACCATATCGAGGTTATAGTCCCGACGTATCCGATCGTTCCCGTTGCCGACGGCAGCGACATGATTCCCGTCTACTTCAAGGTGTGCGACGCGAACGGCACACGTGTCGGCGACTCGCAGGCCGAGATCGTGATCACGGTTTCGGGCGAGGGGAGTTTGATCGGCGGCGGCATCCGGCGCATAGGGGTCAATCCCCAGCGGGCCGAAGGAGGCATAGGCTTCGCCTTCGTGCGTACGACACGCAAGGCGGGCAGGATACGCATCGAAGCGCGGTCCGAGGGGCTGGAGCCGGGCTGTGCCGTGGTAAAGAGCCGCCCGTTCGAGGGGGAGTATCTTGCCGACGGTGTACATGCCCCGTTCACGGGCGATGAGGAGGACGGTGTGGTGGTGAAACCCACGCGCTGGGACAGGGCCATTCTTGAGAGACCGAAGGCTGCGGTCGCATCCGTGGAGGTTACATCCGAGCAGGAGGGTTACCCCAAGGCGAACATCGCCGACGGCGACGACTTCAGCTGGTGGATCGCCGGTACGGACGCCTTCCCGCAGACGGTGACGCTCATGCTGGAGCGGGCGACGGAGGTGGCGGCGTGCCGCATACGCCTGCAGAAGGACAGCTCGTCGTACGAATATCGTGTCGAGTCGTCCGAGGACGGTGTGACGTGGGTGCCGTTGTTCGAGCGGGAGTGCACGGGATGGGAATTCAAGCCTGTCCGTTTGGACAGGAAAATGAAGTATTTCAGGGTGACGATAGAGAAGACCTCCGGCGGCCGAGCCGGAGTGGCCGAGATCACGCTGTACGAGTAGCGCGGCGCGGGATGCGATTGCGGTCTGCGAAATTTTGTATACTTTTACAGTCGATTTTAGGAGTATCATTTCGCATACAATATGAAGAAAACCGCAATCACGGCCGCAAGGCATGTGCTGTGCGCTGCCGCCGCCGTATTATCGTTTGCCGCCGCGGCACAGGAGCCTGCCGGCTATGTCGACCCGATGATCGGCACCAACGGCATGGGCCACACCTTCCCGGGGGCGTGCGTGCCTTTCGGGGCGGTGCAGCTCAGCCCCGACACCGACACCATTCCCCACAACGTGCGGGGCGAGTACCAGAAACGCGCCTATGATTATTGCGCCGGCTACCGCTACGGCGACAGGACCATCGTGGGCTTCAGCCACACCCATTTGAGCGGTACGGGCCACTCCGATCTGGGCGACATCCTCGTCATGCCGTCGGTAGGCGAGGTGAGACTCAACCCCGGCACGGCCGACGACCCCGAAAGCGGGTACCGTTCGCGCTTCCGCCACGAGACGGAGAGCGCCTCGCCCGGATACTACGCCGTGACGCTCGACGACAGCGGCGTGCGGGCGGAGCTCACGGCCACGGAGCGCACGGGCGTGCACCGCTACACCTTCCCCGAGGGCTCGGACGGGCACATCGTCTTGGACCTCGCGCACGGCATATACAACTACGACGGCAAGGTGCTGTGGTCGACGCTGCGCGTCGAGAGCGACACCCTCATAACGGGCTACCGCATAACCAACGGCTGGGCCCGCACCAACTACACCTATTTCGCCGTATCGTTCTCGCAGCCCGTCGCCGACTACGGCTACGAGGACCGTGCGCCGATCCCATACAACGGTTTCTGGCGCCGTTTCGACGTGAACCGCAACTTCCCCGAGATGGCGGGGCGCAAGGTGGCGGCATACTTCCGCTTCGACACGCGCCGCGAGAGGGAACTTGTGGTGAAGGTGGCGCTGTCGGCCGTGAGCACGGAGGGCGCCGTGGCCAACCTTCGGGCCGAGGCCGCGGGCCGCAGTTTCGACGGGATCGCCGCGGCGGCGCGCAAGGCGTGGAACGACAATATGGGGATGTTCGAGGTCGAGGGTACGGAGGCGCAGCGCACGATGTTCTACACGTCGCTATACCATACGATGATAAACCCCTCGGTATACATGGATGTCGACGGCTCATACCGCGGTGTGGACCACAACATCCACTGCGCCGACGGCTTTACGAACTATACGGTCTTCTCGCTGTGGGACACCTACCGTGCCGAGCACCCCTTCCTGAACCTGTTTTTCCCGCAGCGCAACGCCGACATGGTGCGGTCGATGATCGAACACTGCCGCCAGAGCGCGCACCGCATGCTGCCCGTATGGAGCCATATGGGCAACGAGAACTGGTGCATGAGCGGCTACCACGCCGTCTCGGTGCTGGCGGATGCCGTTGCCGCGGGTAACTTTACGGAGACGGCGGCGGCTCTCAACGCCATGAAGAGCACGTCGACGGTACCCTATTACGAGGGTGTGGCCGATTATATGTCTCTGGGCTACGTGCCTTTGGAGCGCAGCGCCACGGCCGCCTCGACGACACTCGAATATTCCTATGACGACTGGGCAATATACCGCACGGCGCTCGCGGCGGGCGACAGCGAGGTAGCGGAACGTTATCGCGGGCGCGCCCTCAGCTACCGCAATATCTTCGACAGCGATACGGGTTTCGCCCGCCCGCGTTATGCCGACGGCCGCTTCAAGGAGGAGTTCGACCCGCTGCAGACTTACGGCGAGGGCTTCATCGAGGGCAACTCGTGGAACTTCTCGTTCCATGCGCCGCACGACGTGTGCGGTCTGATCGGCCTCATGGGAGGCGATGGCGCCTTCACCGCACGCCTCGACTCGCTCTTCACGATGCACCTGCCCGAACGCTACTACGCCGAGAACGAGGACATCACGGCCGACTGCCTGCTCGGGGGCTACGTCCACGGCAACGAGCCGAGCCACCACGTGCCCTATCTCTACGCATGGACGTCGCAGCCGTGGAAGACCCAGTATTGGGTGCGCGAGATCCTCGACCGCATGTACCGCGACGGCATCGACGGCCTGAGCGGCAACGACGACTGCGGCCAGATGTCGGCATGGTACATCTTCTCCGTCATGGGCTTCTACCCCGTCTGCCCGGGCAGCGGCGAGTATGTGCTCGGGGCGCCGTATCTCCCATATCTCAAGGTGAAGCTGCCCAACGGCCGCACGCTGGAGATCCGCGCCGAGGGTGCCGGCGACCGCCGCCGCTACGTACGCGAGATGCGGGTCAACGGCGAGCGGTGGACGAAGAACTACGTCACCTTTGACGACATCATGCGCGGCGGCGTGTGGGAGTTCCGCATGTCGGCCACACCCGACCGCCGCCGCGGCACGCAGCCCGAGGCGCGGCCCTATTCGCTCACGACGGGCCTCGACGACGCTGCCGGAACAAAATAGAGTACACCAACCAAAAAGAACGTGCAATATATGAAATACACTCTGAAAGCATTTTCGGCGGCGCTACTTGCCGCCGCGATATTGGGATCCTGCACGGGTGCGCGCCATGCGGACGGCCGCGTGGCCAAGGCGTGGCAGAAGTACGATGTGGGCGACATCCTCTTCGAGGACAAGGCCCCCGCGACCGAGGGGTCGAAGATCTACCGCCGCATCATCCCCGACCCCGAGGCCTATATCGGTGAGCAGGCGCGCACGGTGCTGGCGACGTTGTACGACTCGCCCGAGGACAACGTACCTCCGGTATACCGCATACGCTACACGCTGGAGGATACCGACGGCATCTCGGCCAAGGGGGGCTCGAACGGCGACATAGACATCTTTTACAGTACGCGCCATATAGAGAGCTCCTACGGCCGCGAGCGCGACACCGCGCGCCTCATGTTCGAGACGCGGGGCGTGCTGCTGCACGAGCTGACGCACGCCTACCAGCTCGAACCGCAGGGCATAGGCACCTACGGCACCAACCGCACCTTCTGGGCCTTCATCGAGGGCATGGCCGATGCCGTGCGCGTGGCCAACGGCGGTTTCAGACCCGACGGGCGGCCCCGCGGCGGCAGCTATATGGACGGCTACCGCACGACGGGATATTTCCTCGTGTGGCTGCGCGACAACAAGGACCCCGAGTTCCTGCGCAAGTTCAACCGCAGTGCTCTGGAGGTGGTGCCGTGGTCGTTCGACGGCGCCGTGAAGCATATTCTCGGCGGGCAGTACGACATCGACTCGCTGTGGCACGAGTATCAGGTCGCCGTGGGCGACATCGCCGAATAGGCTTCGCGGAGTCCAGAAAACAGGACATGGGCGCCATCTTTTGAGATGGCGCCCATGCCGTTTATGCCGGATAGGGCTATACCCGGGTCTTGCCGCCCGCAGCGGCCGCAGAGCCCTCGGCCGCGGTGCCGGCGGGAGTGCCGGATCCGCCCGAGCTTCCCGAATCCCCCGAAAAGTCGTGTCCCGCGGGGCGCTGGTATATGCGCAGGCCGAAGCGCGGCATGACGGAGATGAGGTGGTCGAACAGGTCGTTCTGCACGGCCTCGTACTCGACCCACGACGTGCAGGCTGTGAAACAGTATATCTCGACGGGCAGCCCCTCGGCCGTAGGCTGCAGCAGCCGCACCATCTGCATCAGGTCGGGGTTTATGTCGCTGCGGCGGCGTATGTGCCGTGCGGCGTAGTCCATCATCAGGCGCAGGTTTGAGGTCTCGCGCTGCAGGTGCTCCTGCGTGGCGAGACCCTCGGCCACAAGGGCTTCGATACGCTCGCGCGGCATGACGGCGATGCTGTTCACGTCGAGGGGGAGCGAGCGCTTGATGCGGCGGCCGCCGCTCTCGCGCATGCCGCGCCAGTTCTGGAACGAGTCGCTCACAAGGGCGTAGGGCGGGATCGTGGTGACGGTCTTGTCGAAGTTCTGCACCTTGACTGTGGTGAGCGTCACCTCCGTCACGTAGCCGTCGGCGCCGTACTTGCCCATGGTGATCCAGTCGCCCGGGCGGAGCATGTCGTTGGCCGAGAGCTGCACCCCCGCCACGAGGCCGAGGATCGTATCCTTGAATATGAGCATGAGGATGGCGGCCGAGGCCCCGAGACCCGTAAGTATGGCCGAGGCGTCCTTGTCTATGAGTATGCTGATTATTATTATGATGCCCACGCATACGGCTACGAGGTTCAACATCTGGTATACGCCTTTCAGGGGGCGGTTGCGCAGTGTCTCGTGCTCTTCGGATATGTCCTGCAGGGTGTTGAGCAGCGAGCTTATGAGCAGCAGCACCACGACGGTAAGGTATATGAGGCAGGCCTTGTGCAGCACCATGATCAGCACGGGCGCGTCGGTGAAGGCCACGGGCAGCAGGGCGTACCATATCACGGGCGGTATGAGGCGCCCGAGGGCGTGCAGCACCCTGTCGTTGAGCAGGCGGTCGTCCCACTCGGTGCGTGTCTGGCTGACGACGGCGCGCAGGGCGGGGATGACGGCCGCGCGGAAGAACTTTACCGCGATAAGGGATACGAGGGCTATGAGCAGCAGTACGGTTGCCGTGAACAGCGGCTGCGTGAAGGCGTCGCCCAGCCCGATGCGGTGTATCAGTTGTGTTATGGCGTTTTTCAGGTATTCCATATCGTCCGTTGTTTGAGATGGGGCCGCGGAATGGGGGCGCGGCCGATGTGCAAATATAGTCGTTTCTGCGCAAATGCACTGCCGCAGGGGATGCATGCGGATAAAAAAACCGGTCTCCGCCCAAAAGGGCGGAGACCGGTCATGGCGTTGTGCGGCCGGCGGGCCGGCGGCGTTACCAGATTATTACACGCTCCTCTTCGGGACGGTACATGGCGCCGTCCTTGATGCCGAATGCCTTGAGGAAGGTGTCTATGTTGCTCAGCGTGGCGTTCACGCGGTTGCGGCCCAGCGAGTGCACGTCGAGCTTGGTGAGGCGCGCCGCCTCCTCGTCGCGTATGTTCTGTCCCCACAGCGTGGCGTAGGCCAGATAGAAGCGCTGGTCGGCCGTGAAGCCGTCGACGGGGGCGGGCTCCGTACCCGCGAGGGCGTTGTGCAGGGCGGTGTATGCTACGCGCAGGCCGCCTTGGTCGGCTATGTTCTCGCCGAGGGTGAGGGCGCCGTCGGCCATCACGGCAGGCTGCCCGTCCTTTGCGGGGAGCACCTCGATCTTGTTGAACTGCTCGACCAGAATGTCGGTCTTGGCCTTGAATGCCACGGCATCCTCCTCGGCCCACCAGTTGTTCATGTTGCCGTCCTTGTCGAACTGCCGACCCTGATCGTCGAAGCCGTGGGTCATCTCGTGGCCTATGACCACGCCGATGGCGCCGTAGTTGACCGCGTCGTCGGCAGCCGGATTATAGAACGGGGGCTGGAGTATGGCGGCGGGGAAGCATATCTCGTTGGTGGTGGGGTTGTAGTATGCGTTCACGGTCTGCGGCGTCATGAACCACTCGTCGCGGTCGACCTCGGTGCCCAGCTTCGAGATGTTGTCGCGGGTGTACCATGCCGTGGCGCGCTTGAGGTTCTCCCAGTACGGTACGGCGGGGTTGATCTCGAGCGACGAGTAATCCTTCCACTTGTCGGGGTAGCCGATCTTCACGGTAAACGTGGCCAGCTTCTCCTGTGCCTTGGCCTTGGTGGCGCCGCTCATCCAGTCGAGGGCGTCGATATGCTGCGAGAGCGCCGTCTGCAGGTTCTTCACCATCTCGGTCATGCGCTGCTTGTCGCTCTCGGGGAAGTATTTGGCGACATATATCTCGCCCACAGCCTCGCCCAGCAGGCCGTTGGGGACGTTCATGGCGCGCTTCCAGCGGGGGCGCATCTCCTGCTGCCCCGACATCTGGCGTCCGAAGAACTCGAAGTAGGCGGCATAGATGTCGTCGCTCAGGTATGGCGCGGCACTGCCGAGGTAGTCGGCCGCGAGGTATGCTCGCAGCGTCTCGACGGGCTCCGTCTTGAGCAGTGAGTTCACGGCGTCGAGCGTCTCGGGCTGGCCCACGATGATGGTCTCGAAGTCGCCGATGCCCATGCCCTCGAAGTATGCCGTCCAGTCGATGGCGTCGTAACGCTTGACGAAGTCGGCCTTCGACATGGGGTTGTAGTTGGCGGCTATGTCGCGCAGCTCGACGTTCGAGCGGAACTTTTCGGCCATCTTGGTCTCGAAGGCGACCACGGCGGCAGCCTTCTCGGCGGGGTTCTCCATGCCGTAGAGCGTGAATGCCTTGGTGAGCCATGCGGTGTAGCCCTCGCGCATGGCGGCATTCTCCTCGTCGAGATAGTAGTCTCGGTTACCCATCCCGAGGCCCGACTGCTGGATGTAGAGGGCGTTGAGGTTGCTGTTCATAAGGTCGGCGCTCACGCCCACGCCGAAGAGCGGGTTGCCCGCCTGCATGTGCATCCGCGCCACCGCCTGCGACAGCTGTTTCAGGTCGGCGACGCCCATGATGGCCTCGACATCCTCCTTGACGGGGGCGAGGCCCTCGTTGTTGAGGCGTGTGGAGTCGAGCCCCATGATGTAGAGGTCGGCGATCTTCTGCTCGACGCTGCCCTTCTCGGCCGTCGATTTGGTCATCTGCGAGAAGAGGTCGTTGATGCGCACTTCGTTGTTCTCGCGCAGCACGTCGAAGGCGCCGTAGCGGGCGAACTCGGGCTTGAGCGGGTTTTTCTTCTGCCACCCGCCCGTGGCGTATTGGTAGAAATCCTCGTTCGGGGCTATCGAGGTGTCGAAGTTCGACAGGTCGATTGCCGGCACCGAGGTCTGCTTCTGCTGGTCGCAACCGGTCATAAGTGCAATCATTGAAATGAATAAAACGGTTTTTTTCATCTTTTCCTTCAGTTATTTTATGTCGTTAGTCTGTCGTTACGTGCATTTTGCCGTTCCGTTCCGTGCCGTGCCGTATCCGGCGGTAAAGGTAATGCAAAAACGGATTCGGTATACATTTTATTTTATGAGGCGTCGAAGCGGCCGTCCCCGCCGCCTTATGGGGCGGGCGGCGGATGTTACGAGTCCCGTGTGCGGGCTCTGCGGCTCTGCGGCGGGGCGGGCGGCGGCGAAATGTGAATAAACGGCGATAAAAAAGTACGATTCCGCGATCATTGTGCACGTTTGTTGCGCAAGATGCCGTACGGAATGGAATTTAATGTAATGAGCCCGCCGATGGTGAGTGCCTGCGGCGGATAGATGTTTAATGTTAAAATTTTTACAACGATGAAAACAGTGTTTTTGAAGAAGTGACTTGTGCCGGGTCTTATGGCGGCGGCGTTTTTCGGTCTTGCGGCGTGCAGCGACGATGAAGGCGGGACGCTCCCGCCGCCCGATCCCGATGCGTCGGTCGTCGAGGGCACCTATACCGGAACGATGACGGTTGCGGATAATGCGTCGGCAGGGGACGGTACGGAGACGCCCGCAGGCACGGCTGTCACGGCAGAGGTGACGGCGGAGGTCGTCGGGTTTGCCGGATTTCCCATACGTGATCTTGTCGTGCAGATCGCGGGCGAGGACTCGGCCGATGCCATCGTCGAGGCTGTCGGCGAGGTCGATTACGCCATCCCCTATACTGCGGTCATGAGCGAGGACGGGAGTACCGTCGTCATGGATCTCGCACCCGAGACGCTGGATATATCTATGCCTGTCGATGGATCGGACCCCGTGCAGGTCGAGGTGACGGTTACGGCCGATACCGAGGGCATATATACCGTCGAGAGCGGGACGCTTGAGTTCGGCCTCACGGTTACGGGTATTGTCGTAGGCGGCCAAGCGCTGGACGGGTTTGAGTCGCTCACGCTGGAGTTCGACCTTGTGAATGACGACGCGGGAGAGTAACCTCTCTCCGGCCATTGTGTTGCAGGTGCGGCCTTCGGAATTTCCGGAGGCCGCTGCCGTCTCGGACGGGCGCGGGGTGTCCCCGCCGCTGCAAGAGATGAAAACAGGGGTTCGGCCATGCGGCCGAACCCCTGTTTTCGTTCCGGAGGAGATCCGTCCTCCCGTTCATGCTGCGTGTGCCTACTTGCGTATGGCAGCCACGCCGGGCAGCTCCTTGCCCTCCATGTACTCGAGCAGCGCGCCGCCGCCCGTAGATACGTACGATACCTTGTCGGCGAGGCCGAACTTGTTGATGCAGGCAACCGAGTCGCCGCCGCCTATGAGCGAGAAGGCACCGTTTGCGGTAGCCTCGGCGATGGCGTCGGCCACGGCGCGCGAGCCGGTGGCGAACTTGTCGATCTCGAAGACGCCGACGGGGCCGTTCCAGAGGATGGTCTTGCAGCCGAGGATCTCATCGCGGAAGAGCTTCTTGCCCTGCTCGCCGATGTCGACACCCTCCCAGTTGTCGGGAATGTTGTCGGCAGGGGCCTCCGAGGTGTTGGCGTCGGCCGAGAATGCGTCGGCGATCAGAGCGTCGGGCGAAGTGACGATCTTGATGCCCTTCTCCTCGGCCTTCTTCAGGATCTCGAGGGCTACGGGGTACATGTCGGGCTCGCAGATCGAGTTGCCGACCTTGCCGCCCTGTGCGCCGGCGAAGGTGTAGGTCATGCCGCCGCCGATGATGATCTTGTCGCACTTCTCCATCAGCTTCTCGATGATGGTGATCTTGGTCGACACCTTCGAGCCGCCCACGATGGCCACGAAGGGGCGCTGCGGGTTCTGCATCACGCCGTCGATGGCCTTGAGCTCGTTCTCCATCACGTAGCCGAACATCTTGTCGTTGGGGAAGTAGTCGGCTATGAGGGCCGTCGACGAGTGGGCGCGGTGTGCCGTACCGAAGGCGTCGTTGATGTAGCAGTCGGCGTACGAAGCCAGCTTCTTGACGAACTCCTTCTGCGGGCCCTCCTTCAGGGCCTTCTTTGCGGCCTTCTTCTCCTCGTCGGTGGCATCCTCCGCAAGACCGCGGGGCTTGCCCTCCTCCTCGGCGTAGAAACGCAGGTTCTCAAGCAGCATCACCTCGCCGGGCTTGAGGTTCTTGGCCATTTCGGCAGCCTTTTCACCCATGCAGTCGCCCGCGAAAAGGATCTTCTGGCCCAGACGCGCCTCGATGGCAGGGATGATCTGCTCGAGCGAGAACTTGGGGTCGGGATTCTTCTTGGGGCGTCCGAGGTGCGACATGAGTATTACGGCACCGCCCTTCTCCAGAACCTTCTTGATGGTGGGGATGGCGGCACGGATGCGGGTGTCGTCGGTTACATGGCCTTCGCCGTCGAGGGGCACGTTGAAATCCACACGGATTATGGCACGCTTGCCCTTGAAATCGTAGTTGTCGATTGCAAACATAACTTTAGAGTTTTATTCGTTTGACTTTATTTGATGTTGATCGTTGTCCGTTCGCATGTGCCGGCAGGTCCGCCGCCCGTCCCGCCTTAATGCCGCGGGTGTGCGGACGAGAGTATCCTATCGCGGCAAATATACTCAAAAAAATCGGGATTTCGTGCGATCCGCTTGGCCTATGCTCCCTTTTTCGCAAAAAGTTGCGGCCGAAGCCGTCCGCAGCGGTGCATATGACGTTGCAATAACCGTGCTCGCGGCGGCGGCATATGCCGCGCGGGGGCGCCATGTACGCTGCTGCTGCGGGCGCGTTCGCCACAGAATAGGCTCTTTCGCGTGTTCGGGGCGCACGTTCGCAACGCGGTGGCGCCGCAGGCCACATAATTTTTGCCGAACCGAATTTATGGCTGAAATTTGCGGCCGTCAGTTCCGGCGAAGCGGCGCATGCCGCCGCATATCGAGGGAATAAGTCGAAACACATACCCGATTTACCTGTTATGAAGACAACGTCGAAGATCATTTTCACGGCGCTTGCCGTGGTCGCAGCGGGCCGTGCGCTCGCGGGCGGCATCCTCACCAATACGAACCAGAGCGTGGCTTTCCTGCGCCATATAGCGCGCGGCGTGACGCTCGACGCCGACGCCCCCTACTACAACCCTGCGGGCACGGCCTTCATGGATGACGGCTGGATGCTGTCGTTCAATGTGCAGAGCGCCTTCATGACACGTATCACCACCACCGACTATGCCCCCTTTGCCATGAACGCCGCACATATGGGCGTGGCGTCGCACCGCTATGAGGGAGACATCGTCTCGCCGTGTGTGCCCAATGTCTACGCCACATACAAGCGCAACCGCTGGGCCGTGTTCCTTTCGGCGGGCGTGACGGGCGGCGGCGGCCGCGTGAAGTTCCGCGACGGTCTGGGTTCGTTCGAGCAGCCCTTTGCCGTGCTGCCCTCGGCCATCACGTCGCTCGGCTCGGCATACGGCATCTCGGCATCGCAATACTCAATGGACTGCTCGTTCCGCGGCCTCACGATGAACCTCTCGGGGCAGATAGGCGCCTCGTACCGCATAACCGACTGGCTGTCGGCGTCGGCGATGGTGCGCCTGCACTATGCGCGCAACCGCTACGACGGACACATCACCGACATCATGGTCAACCCCACGGGCGCGGCCTTCGGTTTCGACGGCAGCATGATGCGCGCCGATGCCTTCTTCACGGCGGTGGCGGGGGCGCTGCAGGAGGTGAATCCCGAGCTTGCGGGCATGGCGGCGGCGTATGCGCAGCGTACGGGCGACATATATGTCGACTGCATACAGAAGGCGTGGGGCGTGAGCCCCGTGCTGGCGCTCTACTTCCGCAAGGGGGCGTGGTCGGCCAGCGCACGCTATGAGTTCATCGCCCCGATGACGCTCGAGAACCACACCGAGCGGGACGATCTGGGCGCATATCAGGACGGCGCCAAGACCCCGAACGACATACCCGCGATGTTGAGCGTGGCCGTAGGCCGCTCGTTCGCCGGCGAGCGCGTTCGCGTGACGGCCGAATACCACTACTTCTTCGACAAGCAGGCCGACATGGTGGACGGCAAGCAGGGCAAGATCGACACCGGCACGGCCGAGTACCTGCTGGGCGCCGAGTACGACATCTCGCCCAAGTTCACCGTGAGCGCGGGCGTGCAGCGTACGGTATACAGCACGCAGGACGCCTATTTCAGCGACGTGAACCATGTGTTGAGCGCCACGTCGGTCGGTATCGGCGGTGCGTGGAACATCAGCGGCAGGGTGCGCCTCAATGCCGGTTACTTCATCTCGTTCTACGACAAGCGTTCTGTCGAGAGCGTTGTCGAGACGCTTGCCGGCAATGTCCCCGCCACAACGCTCTACGACCGCCGCAGCGGCGTGCTGGGCGTGGGCCTCGACCTGAAGCTGGGACGCCGGTAATCCCCGTCCGCATACGCCGCACCGGATATGGCACCTGCGGACAATACCACCGAAAACTCTGTGTAGAACAACATAATATGCCTCTTTTACGGCCGTGCCCTGCGTGACACGGCCGTTTTTTTGCCGCAAGGGGGCCGCGCCGCGGCGCGGAAACGAAAGATTTTTTGCTTTTTTGCGCGTTATTTGCTACCTTTGTGTGTCAAAATGAAGGCCGGAAGGCCGAATCGTTTGGTTGTTAATTTATTAGGGATATTTATGGATGATGGTCACCACTCCTCGCATAGCGGCAGTGTCGTATCTGAATACGATACCATTCATCTATGGTATCCGTCACGAGGGTAGCCTTCGTGCCGACCTCCTGCTTGCGCCTCCCGCCGGCTGCGTGGATAACTACGCCGAGGGCCGGGCCGACATAGCGCTCATTCCCGCCGCGGCAGTGCCGCAGATGAAATCCACGAATATCGTCACCGATTACTGCGTGGGAGCCTCGGGCCCCGTGCGCACCGTCGCCGTCATGTCCAACAGCCCCATAGAACGGGTGCGCCGTATCTTCCTCGACGCCCATTCGCGCACGTCGGTGCAGCTTACGGGCTACCTCGCGGCCAAGAAGTGGAACATCGCCCCCGAGTGGCATCCGCTCACCGACTACTCGATCTTGGCGGAGGCCCGCATCGACGACGCCTTCCTGCTTATAGGAGACAAGGTCTTCGACCACGAGGGCCTGTTCGCCTACACCTATGATCTGGCCGATGAGTGGAAGAAACTGACGGGCATGCCTTTCGCCTTCGCGCTGTGGGTTGCGCGCAAGGGCACCTCCTACGAGCTGATCGACGCGCTGGAGAGGTCGCTCACGCTGGGCGTGGAGTCCATCTACGAGGCCATCGTCGAGAACGGCTTCGACCGCAAGCCGTATGACGCCTACGACTATCTGACGCACAACATCGACTTCATATTCAACGCCGAGAAACATGCGGCGCTGCAAAAGTTCTGGGATTCGGGCATCCGCGTGACGCCCCGATCCAACCCGGGTTGAAGGGGGTGACCGCCTCTGCGACGGTGACTCTCGGCCGCGGTGGAGATGTATCTGCCTGCCGCCGGCCTCCGAAAACAAGGAGCCAAACCCGAAAACTTTAGCAGCAATGATTACCATATACCTCAAGCAGTACAACAAAATCATCCGCAATGCCGAGCCCGAACTTCTGAACAATCTGGGCTATGACGACATCCTGTGGATCGACCTGATGGCACCCTCGATCAAGGAGCAGAAGGCTGTCGAGAACTTTATGGAGGAGAGCCTCCAGACCAAACAGCAGGTCGAGGAGATCGAGTCGACGTCGAAATACTCCGAGACGGAGAACTCGATCATCTCCAACACCAACTTCTTCCTGCCCGCGGGCGAGACCTTCTCGGTGGAGCCGGTGTCGTTCATCATCTCGAACGAGGGAGTGCTGGTGTCGGTGCGCAACTCCGAGTCGCGCACATTCCGTGAGACGGAGAAACGCCTGCAGATGAACTACCGCAGCTACTCGACGGGATACCATATCTTCATCACGCTGCTCGAGGTGCGCATCGACTTCGATGCCGACCTTGTGGAGTTCGTCTCGAAGCAGGTGGCGGCGCTGAGCAAGGCCATAAACACCGAGGACTCGATCGACAAGGCTGTCATACACCGTATCAACGCCTTGCAGGAGAATACGATGGTGCTGCGGGAGAATATATTTGACCGCCAGCGCACCCTTTCGAACATACTCAAGAGCGAGCGCTTCCCGAACGATGTCTACCCGCGCCTGCAGCTTATGCTCAAGGACGTGAACTCGCTCATCAACCATGCGGACTTCAGCTTCCAGCGTCTGGATTACATACAGGATTCGGCCTTGGGCCTGATCAACATTGAACAGAACGAGATTGTCAAGATATTCTCGATAGCGGCGGTGATTTTCCTGCCTGCGACGCTCATAGCGAGCATCTACGGCATGAACTTCAAGGCCATACCCGAGTTGGAGTGGGTGTGGGAGGTCAACGGGCATGTCATCCCTGTGGGTTATATTTTCGCACTCGTCCTGATGATCTTCATCTCGTGTTTCACCTTCTGGTTCTTCAAGTTCAAGAAGTGGCTGTAGCGGTGCCGCTGTCGCTGTCGGATTGCGGCAGGGCCGCGAACGGGGCGGAGCTGTGAGACGGACGGCAGGGCTGCGAGCCGCGGGCGGAACAGCGGAAAACCCGTTTGCCGGAGTATATTGCGCGGAGGTGTACCGCGCAATTTTTTTGTGCCTGCGGTTCCCATGCAGGGCCCGGAACGCGGCATACTGCGGTGCGGGTGTTCGTATTGTGATTTTTTATGGTTATCTTTGCAATAATAAAATCACAGGCTGCGTTATATAAGGTACATAAGTTGCAAAAAAGGTGACAGCCCGACTCTCGGCCCCTGCGGCATAAAGGAGGAAAAACAGTAAAAAAAGATATAACAAACGATCGGGCCGACCGCTACGCCGCGGCGCGGGGGCCGGACGCAAAAAGAACAGACACGTATGAGTGAAGTAATCAACATCAAGGAACTCAACGAACGCATCGAGCGCGAGAGCGTCTTCGTCGATACTCTCCGCACGGAGATGGGAAAGGTTATCGTCGGTCAGAGCCATCTGGTCGACACGCTTTTGATAGGGCTTCTGTCTAACGGCCATATCTTGCTGGAGGGCGTGCCGGGTCTGGCCAAGACGCTGGCCATAACGACGCTGGCGAAGGCCGTGGATGCCGACTTCGCCCGTATACAGTTCACGCCGGACCTGCTGCCCGCGGACCTTATCGGTACGCTGATCTACTCGCAGAAGACCGAGGAGTTCATCGTGCGCAAGGGCCCCGTCTTCGCCAACTTCGTGTTGGCGGACGAGATCAACCGCTCTCCGGCGAAGGTGCAGAGCGCCCTGCTGGAGGCGATGCAGGAGCGTCAGGTCACCATCGGCGAGCAGACCTACCGCCTGCCCGAGCCGTTCCTCGTGCTGGCTACGCAGAACCCGCTGGAGCAGGAGGGCACCTACCCGCTGCCGGAGGCGCAGGTCGACCGTTTCATGCTCAAGGTGAAGATCTCGTACCCCAAGAAGCAGGAGGAGCGCGAGATCGTGCGCATGAACCTCACGGGCGCCGTCGGCAAGAGCGTGTCGAAGGTGATCACGCCCGAGGATATAGTGAAGGCGCGTTCGGTTGTCGAGGACGTGTATATGGACGAGAAGATCGAGAAATACATCGTCGACATCATCTTCGCCACGCGCGAGCCGGCGGAGTACAGCCTCGAGAAGCTGCAGCCGCTGATCGCATACGGCGGGTCGCCCCGTGCGAGCATATCGCTGGCCAAGGCCGCGCGGGCCTATGCCTTCATCCGGCGCCGCGGCTATGTCATTCCGGAGGATGTGCGTGCCGTCTGCCACGACGTCTTGCGCCACCGTATCGGCCTGACGTACGAGGCCGAGGCGGAGAATATCACGTCGGAGCAGATCATAACCGAGATACTGAACAACGTCATAGTGCCGTAGCGCCATGCAGGAGAGCGAGAACGATATTCTCAAGCGGGTCCGCAAGATCGAGATCAAGACACGCGGCCTGTCGAACGAGATCTTCGCCGGAAAGTACCATACGGCTTTCCGCGGGCGGGGCAGGACGCTTGCGGCCGGGCGCGAGTACCGTCCCGCCGCCGCCGGGCGCCCCCTCGCCCGGCACGACACCGCGCGCGCGACAACACCGCAGAGCACGATCTACCAGGAGGAGCG